>NZ_MUFH01000035.1:0-14734 GCF_001996115.1 Salinivibrio sp. MA427 | reverse complement strand
GAACGATATGGTCGGGTTGTAATTTTATAATGATAAATAAGGAGAACAAGATGCGTCGTCAACACGGTTTTACCCTGCTCGAAGTGATGGTCGTGGTGGTGATTATTGGCTTATTAGCAAGCTTTGTCGCCCCCAATTTGCTCGGTAATAAAGATAAAGCCGCGGTCAAAAAGGCGATTGCTGATGTCAGTGCGCTTGAAAATGCTCTGGACATGTACAAACTGGATAACAACCAATATCCCACCACCGATCAAGGCTTAGACGCGTTAGTGAACAAACCGCAAAGTGAGCCGGTACCGCGCAGCTATCCGGATCAAGGCTACATTAAGCGCTTGCCACAGGACCCATGGAATAACGATTATCGCTATGTCAGCCCAGGTGAACATGGGGTGATTGATATTTTCTCGTTAGGCGCGGATGGCCAAGAAGGGGGCGACGGTGTCAACCAAGACATCGGTAACTGGAACCTTAACGAGCTGCAATAAGATGCGCCAAGCGGCAGGTTTTACCCTCCTTGAGATCTTACTGGTGGTGGTCATTATCGCTGTCAGTGCCTCTGGTGTGGTGATGGTGTTGCCAGAGCCTGCCGATACCCGCGCGCAAGAAGCGGGGCAAGCGTTACACCAGCGGATGAAGCTATGGGCCGAGCAAAGCTGGCTCGAGGGGCGAACGTATGGCGTGCGCATCAATGAGCATGATTATCAGCTGTTAACATTGGGGGAAGACAAGTGGCGCCCCGTGCGCAGTGAACGCTGGGCAACCCAAGGGACCTTGCCAGCGCAAAGCCGGTTTTCTCTCACCATGGACGGCTTTGGTTGGCAGCAACAAGACCGCTTGTTCGAAGATAAGCCTCTGTTTGAGAACCTGTTTGATGACGAGGGTGAACAGCCCGTGGCCCCACCACAGATCTGGTTATTGCCCAATGGTGAACTCACCCCTTTTACCTTACGAATCGACGTAGATGGCCGGGCCGCTTGGCAGCTTAAAGCCAATGAGCTGGCACAGTTTACTTGGCAACGGGTGGAGGACCGCTGATGCATGGCAAGACGCCAAGCCCCCAAAAGGGCATGACTTTGCTTGAGGTATTGGTGGCGGTGGCCATTTTTGCCATTGCCGCGCTCAGTGTCATGAAGGCGACGGGCCAGCATACCCGTTCGCTAGGGCGTTTAGAGCAAAAAACCTTAGCGGCCATGGTGGCGGATAACCAACTTGCTGAAGTCGTGCTCAGGGCTGACGTGCCAGAAAAGGCGACGCAAGGGACCACTGAGATGGCCGGTCAGCAATGGCAATGGCAACTTACGCCGGTGGCGACCGAAACCGGCCAACTGCGAGCGGTGGATCTGTCGGTGTCCGCCGCTAAGCAGAGCGACAATCCATTGGTGACCGTGAGGACGTATGTCGAGACGCGCTGAAAAGGGATTTACGTTACTTGAAGTCTTGTTGGCGTTGGTGGTATTTGCCGGTATCAGCCTGACGGCTTATCAAGTGCTACAAACCGTACAACGCAGCAATGTGCAATCGCGTGAAGTCGGCGAAACCTTGCAGCGGTTGCAACGTGCGTTAGTGATCATGGACAGTGACTTTCGTCAAATGGCCGCGCGTCGTCAGCGTATCGACGGTCAAACACCGACCGAGCGATTACTGATTGCCGGACGCGATGTTCTCCAAAGTGAACAAATGGGTATACGTTTTACGCGTACCGGTTGGATTAATCCGCAAGCGCGTTTTCCTCGCGGTGAAGTCGTCGCGGTTGGCTACCGACAACGGGACGGTCACTTAGAGCGCCTGCGTTGGCGCTATCCGGATCAGGCCGCAGGTGATGAGCCAGCGGTGGCCACCTTGCTCAGTGATATCAAAGCGCTCACGTTTCGGTTTTACGTGGAAGACAATTGGCAAGAAAGCTATAACACGGCCCATGCTTTGCCCAAAGCGGTGCAAGTACGCTTTACTCATCCGCGTTACGGGCGATTAGTCCGGACGTATTTGCTGGCGGGGCAAACGTTACCCGCGCCGCTGCAGCGGGAGGCACAATGACCCAACAGCGAGGCGCGGCGCTTCTTATCGTGATGATGATCATGGCGCTGATGACAGCGATTGCTGGCAGCATGGCGTCACGATTGTTTACCAATTACCATCGGGCGGAAAACCAGCTCCATTTTCAGCAAGTGTACTGGTACAGCAACGCGGTGGAAGCCCTTGCTTCTGCGGTATTACGCGAGAGTTTATCGGACAGTGACACGGTGAATGTAAACCAGGACTGGGCCCAGTCTGCGCGGACATTTCCGCTTCAAGGTGGCAAAGTTAGTGGTTACTTACAAGATGCGCAAGCCTGTTTTAACTTAAATAGTTTGCAGTTGCGAGGCGCAGCATTAGGCGGTGAGGTGCCGTATGAAGTGCGCGTACTGCGTGCTTTAATCGGTAGCCAGGTCGACGATAGTTATCAAGCCGATGTGATTGCGCAAGCGAGTCGCGATTATATTGATGAAAATAATCAGCTGGATCAATCGTTAGGCGCGGAAGATGCTCACTACGAGAGTGTCCGTCCCGCTTACGTGACGGCTGATGCCGTGATTGCCGATGTCAGTGAGTGGCGCGCTGTTCGTGGGGTCAACGCTGAGGTCTTTCGCCAGTTATCACCGCAGCTGTGTGCGATTCCCTCTGCGGAGCTGATGGTGAACGTGAACACGTTAACGGACAAACAGGCTGCATTGCTATCGGCGTTGTTTACCCCGGCCCTGTCAGTTGAACAGGCAGAACAGGTACTGACCGAGCGCCCTGAGTCGGGTTGGAAAAGTGTCGACGATTTTATCGCTACCCTGACGCTGACTGATTTTGATGAGGCGGCGCGCAAGCAAGTGATGTCGCATTTAAGCGTGACAAGCCATTACTTTTTATTACACGCCGATGTGCACGTGGCCTCAGCCCAACGTCACATCCAGGCATTATTGCACTATCAAGACGACGGCCAAGTATCGGTTTTACGCCGTCGGTTCGGAGGAATGCGTGAGCGAGCGACTGATAATCAGGATCAGTGATGCCAGCCAACCCATTTATTGGGCGCAGGTGCGTACCAGCGATAACCAAGTGATGACGACCGGCACCTGTCAGCAGTTGTCAGCATTAACAGAACAAGCACAGACAAGACGTGTGGTCGTGCTGGTGGACAGTACCTGGCTGACGCTCACTTCGGTGACGTTACCGCCTGGCTCGCGCCGGCAACGAGACAAAGTCGTGCCCTATTTACTGGAAGAAGCATTAGCCGATGAGGTTGAGGCGGTGCATGTCACCCTGCTCGACACCCAAGAAAACACCGCTCAGGTCGCGGTGGTAGCTCATCGGCAGATGCAAGCTTGGCAGCAGGCCCTTGATGCGGCCAATATCCATGCTCGCCAGTGGATCCCGGATGTGTTGTGTTTACCTTGGCAGCCTCAAACGTTGACGCTAGCGCCACTGGCCGATCAGTGGTTGTGCCGCTATCAACCCCACCAAGGTGTGGTTGGGCAGCGCGCATGGCTTGCCTTCTGGGCACAAGCTTGGTGGCAACAGTCGGGCAATCAAACCGAGGGAGCGCGCGCGGCAGACACCGAGTCATCGACACTCAGCCTGCAGGTGTATGGCGCGCAAGACGCACACACCGAGTCGCCTTTGCCCATCGATGGCTTCCCGGTGCAGTGGCAGCAAAGTGAACCAACTATCAGTATGTTGGCCGCACAGAGTACCTCGGTGTCTGCCAATTTATTATCCGGCCCTTATCGGCCGCAAAGCCAGATGAAACAGCGATTCAAGCCGCTGATCCCCACCGCCGCACTATTGGTGATGGTGATGGCGTTGTTGGGCGGCGAGCAATGGCTGACACTTCGTGACACCCAGCAACAGGTGCAAGCGTTACGCTCACAAAGCGAAGCCTTGTTTCGTGAGACGTTACCACAATACCAACGCATTCCAACCCGCTCGTATATGGTGCGGCAAATGGACGCTGAAATCGCCCGCCTAGCCGGGCAGCAACAGGATTCCGCGCTACTGCCTTGGTTGGCACAATTAGCGCCAATGCTGGATGATGTGCCTGGCCTTGAGCTCCRGGCGCTGCGTTATCAGGGTAATCGAGACGCGTTGATTTTACGCGCTAAAGGTCGAGACTTTGCACAATTTGAGCGTTTGCGAGGAATACTGAGCGAGCATTATGCGACTGAGCTCGGCCAGCTGAACCGTAGTGGCGACGTAGTCAGTGGCGAGTTTACGTTAAGGAGCCCATCATGATGGCACGCATTCAAACCCAGTGGCAGGCGATCAGTGTGCGCGAGCAGCGGTTATTACTGATCGCGGGTGGCGTGCTGGTCGTTAGTCTTTTGTACTGGGGAGTGATCGCCCCGCTTCAGACTCAGGCCGAAAAGGCCAATACCGCGCTAGCCAGCGAGCAGCGCCTGTTGCGAGACGTTCAACAAAAGCGCACCCAAATCATGCAGATGCGGGCGCAGTCAGGAAGCGGTCATCGAGCCTCTGCAAGCCGAACACAGCCATTAAACCAAGTCATCGCGGCCAGTGCTGGGGAATTTAACCTCACAATTACGCGCTTACAACCGGGTGAAGATAGCGTGCAGCTTGGGGTTGAACCGCTGCCGTTTAACCAACTCCTCCGCTGGTTAGATCAACTGGCGAGTGTACATGGTATTCGCGTAGTGCGTTTAAGCACGGAAGCCACAGAGACGGCCGGCAAAGTTAAGGTGAATCGACTGCAGTTGGAGCGATAAAACAATGTGGAAAAAAGGCTTATTCGGCATCGGGTGTGTGCTTGTCTTTGTGGTCAGTGTTGTGGTGCATGCGCCTGCATCTTTATTACGTCTAGCGCCTTTGCCCGATGCGATACAAATCGGTGAAATCGACGGCACGGTTTGGCACGGGCAAGTCGAACAAATACGGTGGCAAAATTATACCCTAGGACCGGTGCAATGGGATGTGCAGTGGCATCGTTTAGTCACCGGCGCGACGTTTGAAGCGGCCATTCAGGTACGTAGCCCTGACGGGTTGCGAGGCAAAGGGAACCTCGGTTTTAACGGCTCGACACTGACGGTGTCACAAACGTTGGTGTCTGCGCCCGCGCAGCTATTAACAGGCGCTATCGCACTGCCCCCGGGCGTTGCGATTGATGGCACACTCGATCTGGTGCTGCGCGATGCCATCTTGGCTGAATCAGGGTGTCAGCAATTGCAAGGGCTAATCCAATGGCAGCATGCAGCATTGCAACTGCCGATGGGGCAGCTAGAAAATATTCCTGCGCAAGCCGCTTTATCCTGCGAAAATCAAGGTATTGCCGCGCACGGCGAGGGGCAGTCGGCGTCTTTAAGCAATAAGTTTTCATTGTCAATTACGCCGTCTGGGCGATACTCTGTATCGGGATGGCTAAAGCCGGGGCCTGACTATCCCGAGCCGATGAAGGCGCCATTATCTTGGTTAGGCGCGCCAGATCAACAAGGCCGCTATCGCTTTTCTTTTCGCGGCTAACAAGGCCTGATTGGCCTATCAGCAAAGGGTGGCAAATCACACTATGACGCAGCGTAAACTTCCTCAAATCCTGTCGAAACAGGTCGTCGCCGCTTCTCGTTTGTTTAAGGTGGAGTCGTTAGCGCTCACGTTTAGCAATGGCGTTGAACGTACCTATGAGCGGATGAAACCCTCAGGCCGTAATGCGGTAATGATGGTGCCGGTTACCGAGTCAGGCGATCTCTTATTAGTCCGAGAATATGCTGCTGGGACAGAGCGCTATGAATTGGGATTCCCGAAAGGCTTAATTGACCCGGGTGAAGAGGCGGCGCAAGCGGCGGTGCGTGAGCTGAAAGAAGAAATTGGCCAGGGCGCGCGCGAATTGATCCCGTTGAAAGAGGTGGTCCTCGCGCCTTCGTACTTTTCCAGCCGTATGACCTTGATGTTGGCACGTGATTTGTATCCAGAAAGCTTGGAAGGTGATGRACCCGAACCGCTTGAGATCATTCGCTGGCCGTTAGCCCAAGCGGAAGAGTTACTGACCCATGGTGATTTCTGTGAAGCGCGCAGTATTACCGCACTGATGATGGCGCTGAAGTACTTACAAGCGGAGAGGTGAGGCATGGCATTGCCTGAGTTGTTGCCCGATGTGATTGAAATAACCCGCTCAGCGGGCCAGGTTATTCTCGATATTTATCAAGACGGTGATTTTGAAGCGATCACCAAAAGTGATCAAACGCCGGTGACCAGCGCCGATTTAGCTGCCCACAAGCTGATTACGGAAAAACTCACTGCCTTGACGCCGGAGATTCCGGTATTGTCGGAAGAAGATTGCGGTGTACCCTTCAGTGATCGCCAACAATGGCAGCGCTATTGGCTGATTGATCCACTGGATGGTACCCAAGAATTTATCGCTGGCAGTGGCGATTTTGCCACTATCATTGCGCTGGTGGAAAACAACCATCCGGTGATGGGCGTGGTCTATGCGCCTGTATCGGGTGTGACCTATTATGCGTGCCAAGATAAAGGGGCGTGGAAAATCACCCCTGATGGCGATATGCATCGCATCTCGACCATGAAGCGCGACGAAGCGATTACCTCGTTATCCATTGCGATCAGTCGTCGRCAAGATATTCATGCGGTGACGGAAAAACTAGCGCCTGAAATTAATTACGATTTGATCCCTTTGGGCTCAGCCGCACTGAAAGCCTGTTTAGTGGCGGAAGGGGCGGTAGATTGTTATCTGCGTTTAGGACCGACCGGTGAGTGGGACACCGCCGCGACGCAATGCATCGTCGAACAAGCAGGTGGACGGATCCTCAGCACAGAGCTTGACCCTTTGTCGTATAACGAGCGGGATTCACTGCAAAATCCAAACTTTATTGTTCTTGGTGATGAGTCGCTAGCGTGGTCATCTATTTTACGTCGCTAGAGACACCGCAGGTGTTTGATAATACAGTCAACGGCACCGCTCTCGGTGCCGTTTTGCATGGATAAGAACAAAGCCGCTAGAACAAGCGATTGAGCCCATTAAGCGCTGCCACCCGATAGGCTTCTGCCATGGTGGGATAATTGAAGGTGGTGTTGACAAAATAATCGATGGTATTTGCCTCACCTTTTTGCTCGAAAATCGCTTGGCCAATGTGAATGATTTCCGAGGCACGTTCACCAAAGCAATGGATGCCAAGGATCTCGCGTGTTTCACGGTGAAACAGTATCTTTAAGCTACCGACATCCATCCCTGCAATTTGTGCTCGTGCTAGGTGTTTAAAAAGCGATCGGCCTACTTCGTAAGGGACTTTCTCTGCAGTGAGCTCCTGCTCGGTTTTTCCCACTGAACTGATCTCCGGAATGGTATAGATCCCAGTTGGAATATGTTCAATCAGCCGTACATTGGCATTGCCTTGACAGATGGCTTCAGCTACCACACGGCCTTGGTCGTAGGCAGCACTCGCTAAACTTGGATAACCAATGACATCACCGACCGCGTAGATGTGACCGACCTCAGTGGCATAGCTTTCGCTATCGACATCAAGTTGACCGCGAGAATTCGGTGTCAGCCCGACGGATTGAAGATTAAGTTTGTCGGTATTGCCCGCGCGTCCGTTGGCATAGAGCAAACAATCGGCTTTCATTTTTTTGCCTGACTCAAGATGGACGACCACCCCATCTTCCGTGCCTTCAATGTTTGCATAGGTCTCATCGTTACGGATCATGACGCCGCTACTGCCAAAGTGATAGGACAAGGCATCAGAGATTTCGTTATCCAAAAAGGAGAGCAAGCGGTCTCGTGTATTGATTAAATCGACCTTCACCCCTAACCCGCGAAAAATCGAGGCATATTCACTGCCAATGACCCCCGCACCATAAATGATGACATGACGAGGGTCGTGCTCAAGCGACAAAATTGAATCACTGTCGTAAATACGAGGGTGAGCAAAATCAACATCTGCCGGTTGATAAGGGCGAGAGCCGGTGGCTATCACAAAGTGATCGGCCGTGTAGGTATCTGCGCTGCCATCACTATGATGAACCGCTAATGTGTGTGCATCAATAAATGTGGCACTCCCATGTAACAAGGTACATTGGTTGCGGTCGTAAAAGCCTTGGCGCATGCGCGTTTGCTTGCCAATCACTGAATCGGCATGACTTAGAATTTGTGCAAACGTACTGTGTAGGCTCTTGGTGTTTTGGGTATAAATCGGACTTTGATTAAATTCGATGATCCGGCTAACCGTGTGGCGCAGCGCTTTGGAGGGAATCGTGCCCCAATGGGTACATCCGCCGCCAACCGTGTTTTCGCGCTCAATCACCGCGACGCGTTTGCCTGCTTTTGACAAACCCATCGCGGCCCCTTCACCGCCAGGGCCGCTACCAATAACGATCGCGTCAAAGTGATCTTTTGGGTGGGGACTCGACTTGCTCATAGGGCTCAGACCTTATTTTCATTATTGCAACATCCATTTATGACTAGTTTAACGCTTATTACCCGTAAGGTTAACTTTCGGTGCCCAATCTCTGGTGAAATTGCCGTTCGCGCGTGATGTAGGCTGGCTGATTTGCCGATAAAAATTGCGTATAGTGACACCATGGTGACCATGAGTTGGATATGATGGGGATTCGAGCAGAACAAAAAGAAAAAACGCGTCGATCTGTCATTGATGCGGCGTTTAGCCAACTCAGTGCTGAGCGTAGTTTCTCAGGCTTAAGTTTGCGCGAAGTGGCCCGTGAGGCAGGTATAGCACCGACTTCATTTTATCGTCACTTTAAAGACATGGATGAGCTCGGTTTAACCATGGTCGATGAAGGGGGCTTGTTATTGCGCCAACTGATGCGCCAAGCGCGTCAACGTATTGCCACTGAAGGCAGTGTGGTGCGTACCTCCGTCGAAACCTTTATGGAATTTATTGAAAGTAGTCCGAATGTGTTTCGATTGTTGCTCCGTGAACGGTCAGGTACATCCGCTGCGTTTCGTGCTGCGGTCGCGCGAGAAATTCAACATTTTGTTGCGGAGTTAACCGAGTATTTACAGTCTCGCACACAGCTCACGTATGAAGAAGCGTACAATCAATCTGAGGCGTGTGTGATTTTAGTCTTCAATATGGGGGCTGAGGCCCTTGATCTCGACCCGCACGCACGCGCAGAATTGGCGGAGCGAATGGTGTTACAATTGCGCATGATAGCCAAGGGAGCTTACTGGTACCGTAAAGACCGTGAGCGGCGAGCCTTACAGGAAAAACTGTCATAAACAGGTGAAAACATGGAACACGAGCAAGTCAAATCAGAACGTAAATTCTTATTGCTGGCGCTAGTCACTGGCATTTGTGGAAGTGCAACGCTAGCCACCGTCTTTTTCAGTGGCGTGGCGTTTTCGATCTTCCCCATTCTCGCATTTGTACTGGCCGTACATGCTTGTTATCAATTGCATGAACGACAGCCACTGACAGAAGGCACACCGCTGATTGCCTTTGCGTGTTTCCTAGTGGGGGCATTTGGCTATTCCGCCTTTATTCGCATGCAAATACCAGAGCTGGGCGGTAACTTCTTCTCGATCTTGGTCTCAATGGCGTTAGCTTTCTGGATTGGACATAAGTTGGGCTTTTTCAGTCGCAAACAGACTGCAGAGACGGCCTCTGATTCCTAATCACCAGGGCTAAAAACAAAAAAAAGGCGTCCCTTTCGCGAGCGACGCCTTTTTTGTTTCTGGCTTTAGCGGTTTTATAGGCGTTCTAACCACACCCCGGCTTCGGTATGGTGGGTGAACGGGAATTGATCGAACAGGGCACAACGACTAATCCGGTGGGTTTGGCCTAAGCGTTGTAAGTTCTCGAGCAAGGTTTCCGGATTGCATGAAATATACAAAATACGATCGTAGCCTTGCACCATTTTGCAGGTTTCATCATCCATGCCCGCGCGGGGTGGATCGACAAAAATGGTGTTGCACTGATAATCACTCAGCGTCACGCCTTGGTCTTGTAAGCGACGGAACTCACGCTCACCATTAATCGCTTGGGTAAACTCTTCAGCTGACATACGAACGATTTGCACGTTATCGATATGATTGGCGGCAATATTGTATTGCGCCGATTGTACCGAGGGCTTGGCAAGCTCGGTGGCTAAGACTCGACGGAAGTTTTTCGCCAGCGCCAGAGAGAAGTTGCCGTTACCACAATACAGTTCCAGCAAATCGCCCTCGCTATCTCGGGTACAATCAATCGCCCAATCCAGCATTTTTTGCGCCACTGGGCCATTGGGCTGGGTAAAACTGTTTTCAATTTGCTGGTACACCAAGGTTTGGCCATCAGCCTGTACCTTTTCTAGTACGTAATCGCGGTCTAGTACCTTTTTTTGCTTACGCGCACGGCCAATCAAGTTGAGGTTAAAGCCCTCATCATTGAGGCGTTGCTTCAGTGTCTGGACGGCCTGCTCCCACGCTTCATCTAGTTGGCGGTGGTACAGTAACGACACCAAGATCTCGCCACTTTGGGTTGACAAAAAGTCCACTTGGAACAGTTTGCGGCGCAAGGTCTCGTTGGGTTTAATTGCTTCGAGTAAGAGCGGCATCAAGTCGTTGATTAAGCGGCTCGCCACGGGAAAGGTATCAACGCGATATTTTTGTTTAGTCGCCGGGTCAAACATGATGTAGTAAAGATCATCCCCCTCATGCCATACCCGAAATTCCGCGCGCATCCGATAATGCGTCTCTGGCGAATGAAACACTTCGAGCTCAGGCGCGTGAAACGGTGCGAGTTGTTCCGTGAGTCGTTGGACTTTCTCAGCAAGCTGTGTGTCGTAGTCAACGGTTGGTTGGGCCTTGGTCATGATGGCTGCCTCAGCGATTGGAAAATGAGCGCAGATTTTAGACAAATCCCCAGCTATGTCCAGCCTTGCTCACGATTCTCCGTTATTCTATAAGGTTATCAATGGACAATATCCATCTAGATGGCTACTATCCTTGGGCGGGTAAGCGATTAGCGAGCAAACAGGCCGTAATCGCAGGAATGCGGTGAGAATCCGCAACTGACGCGCAGCGGTATCAGAGAACGACCCTAACTCGGCCCCTGGCCAGACACTGTCGCCAATACTGTTTAACAGTATGCGATGGGAAGTCGTTAGCAGTAGGCGGCGAAAGCCACGCTCTTAAGTCCGAATACAGCCCGCCCCGCAGCATTGTGCTGCATATTCTCGCGATAGGAAGGAATAACCCATGAACAAACCAATTGTGGCGAGCCTGGTGGCGGCGTCATTACTCCCCGCGAGCGCGTGGGCCGAGCAAAATACCGAAACGGTGGTGGTGATAGGGCGTAGTCATCATGCTGATACGCTCACGCAAATACCCGCAAACGTTGCTGTTATTACTCAAGAAGATATCCGCAAGAGCGGTGCGCAAGATATAACGGCCTTACTCAGGGGAAAATCAGGTATTCAGGTTTCGGATACTAATTCGGGCGCCTCTTTCGCAATGCGTGGGTTTTCTGGTAGCCAAAGCGCTCACAACACACTTGTTTTGATTGATGGTAGGCGATTAAATAAAGCCGATTTATCTAGTCCACAATTAGGCTCGATTGCTTTGAGCCAAGTCGAGCGTATTGAAATCCTTTCTGGTAGCGCGGGAGTTTTATATGGTGACCAAGCGGTAGGTGGCGTCATCAATATTATTCTAAAAAGTACAGCCAGAGAGGGAGGCCATGTTGGTGTTCGTGTTGGAGACTTTGATACCCGTGGCGCTTATGCTAGCAAATCAGGAAAGCTGAGTGACTATTGGCATTATCAAGTTTCGGCAGATTATGCAAAAACAGACAACTATCGTGAGCATAACGCGCAAGATTCGGGAGTGTTGAGTAGTCGTCTCGAATACCAACGAGATAGAGAGCGCTTCCATGCAGTCCTCAGTTACTTTGACGATGATCGTCAGTGGCCAAGCTCGCTAACTGAAAGTGAGTATCGAGCCAATCCTCGCCAGTCTAAAAGCACTCACGCTGAAGACTATGGTCATGAAATATCTCGCTCGCTTGATATTGGCTATCAGAAAGGCCTAGGAGACACATGGCAGTTATCTACTTCTTTACAGTATTCGGATACAAGCTCAAGCGCTAAAAGTTGGGGAACACCGAGTCAAGGCGAGTTAGATCAGCTAACAGTCTCCATATCAGGAGAGAAATTATTTGCGCCCAACAGGGGAGAAGAAGGGGCTTGGATCGTTGGCGTAGATTATGCCAATAATGCGTTTGACTACTTTTCCCAGAGTGCTTATAGCACTACGGATAGAGATAACCGTCAGCAACGAATGAGTGTGTTTAGTCAGCTTCATTATCCATTGTCTTCACAGACCACCCTTGTTTTGGGAGGAAGAAAGTCACGTGTAACCGATGACTTAACGGATGCAGCGACATATCCTGATGGCGAGCAATTAAAAGAACATGCTAGCGCGTTAGAGTTAGGGGTGAACCACTTTATTGACGAGATAAACCGTCTTTATATCCGTGGTGAGCAGAACTTTCGTTTTGCAAAAGTGGATGAGCAAGCGTACACCTCTCCAGGTGTGTTTGGGTTAGCACCACAAAAAGGTAAGTCTGTTGAGTTAGGTTGGCGACAAGAAGCTGAGAACTACCAAATTGGTGTGGACCTTTATCGCTTAGAAATTAATGATGAGATCTTATTTGATTCCAGTGCAACTAAGCCAGTAAGTGGCTCTTTTAATGGGGCAAATGTTAACGCAGATCGCTCTGTACGATACGGTGGAAGTATCTCTGGTCAGTTACACGTCACTCCAGCGTGGCTTGTTGTGGGTGAGTACCATTATATCGATGCTGAGTTTACGGAAGGTGATAACAAGGGTAATGCGTTGCCGTGGGTAGCGATGCATACAGCGACACTGCAAAGTACTGTCCATATTACTCGAGATGTTCTCGCATATATTGAAGGTGTTTATACTGGATCGCGCTATAAAGATGGGGATAATGCTAATAGCAAAGGAAAGCTTTCATCCTATTGGCTATCTAACTTTGGGTTACAGTATGAATTGGAACAGTGGCTAACTACATTTCGCGTAGATAACCTCTTTGACAAACAATATCCTGCTAATGCGAATGCACGGGACGCTTACTATCCAGGTGATGGGCGCCAATTGACACTGGAAGCGAGATACTTTTTCTAAACTAGCTTTAATCACGCCTTTATCGTTATGATAAGGGCGTTTTTTATTGAATGGGTGTCCCATGGCGCAGCCCAATATATTGATCTTCGACTCCGGTGTGGGGGGCTTATCGATTTATCAGTCGGTGCGAGAGCTGCTTCCTGACGCTAACTACACCTATTTGTTCGATAACGCAGCTTTCCCATACGGTGAGCTGGACGATACCCAACTCATCACTCGTGTGACTGCTTTGGTGAGTGCGGTATGTATGCAGCATGATATTGATATCGTCGTCATCGCATGTAATACCGCCTCGACGCTGGTACTGCCGCAGTTACGTGAACAGTTAGCGATTCCGGTTGTCGGCGTGGTGCCGGCGATCAAACCGGCAGCGGCGCAAAGTCAGCATAAAACGATAGGTTTGCTGGCCACACCTGCCACCGTTGCTCGTCCTTATACGAAGCAGTTGATTGCCGATTACGCCAAAGGCTGTCATATGGTGTCGGTAGGTACTACAGCTTTGGTGCATATGGCAGAGCGAAAGTTACGAGGCGAGGCCGTTAATCAAGAGGACTTAACGGCAATCTTAGCGCCGTTTACAGCCACCATCGATACGTTGGTGCTGGGATGTACGCATTTCCCCTTATTGCGAGATGAAATCCAACAAGTATTGGGTGATTCAGTGTGTTTGATTGATTCAGGCACTGCAATCGCGCGCCGCATCGTCTCACTGACGGCCACACTGAACTTATCCAGTGTTACCGCGACAACATCAGGCAATCACGCTTACGCAACGGCAACACCGATTAAGGCTGACGCGCTATCCGACTATATACAGTCGATAGGATTGACGCGCGTTAGCTATTCGCCTGCTTTTTTGGTTCGTTCGCTTCACGGACTTTAAGTGTCCGCTCGCCGTATACATTGTTATTCAGGGCGTTGATGGCATCCTCGGCATGCGCAGCGGCCATCACCACGAAACCAAAGCCTCGACGTTTGCCGGTGCGTTTATCCTTCATCAGCCGAACGGCAAAAACCTCGCCATGTTCGCTAAATAGTGTACGGACATCATTTTCATTGGCGCGATAAGGTAGGTTACCCACATACAAGGTTTTACTCTGAGGTGATTCTTCCTCGTCGTTGTTCGCGCTATGTGGTGCAGGGGCATCCTGTGTCGCTGGTTTAAAATCGGGGAGAGGAAGGTAGAGGCAAGCCAGTCCGCTGACGATTGCGCCTGCAGCGAATGTAATGGCAGGTGAACTGACCCCCATCAGGTTGACGATAATGGCGCCGAGTACGGCGATACAGATAATTAGTGCAAAATTGACTGGTGATTTCATAAGCATTATTAAAAATAGAGCGATTAAAAGTGATGACATGAACAACAAATAGGCAATGCATGTCATGAAAAGGACCAAGAAAACAGGCCAGCGTTACCTCTCAGTAAATACCACGTATCAAGAATGTTTCAAAACGCTGGTTATTCATCATTTTAGGTGGATTATTGCCCAGTCGAAATAAAAAACGTAAAAAACCCTTGTCAGTGTGATCTGTGTCGCTATACTACGCCCCACATCGACACGGCACACAGCGCAAGCGCTCAGCGCCATGTTGAAGTAA
>NZ_MUFH01000349.1:0-4130 GCF_001996115.1 Salinivibrio sp. MA427 | reverse complement strand
CTTTAAACTCTGTGGATGACTTGGACTCATGGCTTAAAGAGTTTGATGAAGACTATTCTGCATTTATTGATCGCATTAATGCGATAGTTCCGCATGCACTGGCCGCTCCGATTGATTTTGAGGATCGTAAAGCGATTTATAGCTTCTCGCGTCAGATCACTGGGCTGAAAGATATTCTTGCTACTTTTTTCAATGAAGCACTGGCGAGTGACCAATTCTCTACTTCGGCGCTGGTTAGAGGCGCGTATTTTACCTCTGTCTATCAGCAAGGGGTACCAACGAACGCATTCGATGATGCAGCCTCTCGTCGTTATGGATTGTCACATGCGGTCAATCATGCTCAAAAGGCCAAGAATTCAACAATTTTTTTCACGCAAAAACTATTTAGCAATATTATCTATCCCGAGGCGGGGCTCGCGTCGGATAACTTCCGCGTGGCAAAACATAAACGGCGCCTGATGGGAATGTCTGTTCTGGCATGCTCTATCGCCACTGTCTTATTAGTGGGGACGTGGCATCGCTATTATCTGGCCAACGTCGCACATGCAGATGCGGTATTGACAAAAGTTGATCAATATAAAACCCAATTCTCAAACAGTGCTGCCGGTGCATCGCAACGTGAGGTGCTTAAACCGCTCAACCAGATCCGTCAAGCGACGCTGGAATTTGGCTTTTTCCGCGAAAAGCCTAAATATGTCTCTGACTTTGGTCTATATCAGGGTCATGTGATTGGACCTAAAGTCGAACAAACGTACCTCAACCTATTAAAAAGTCGATTCTTGCCACTCTTAATGGCAGATACCGTGGTGGATATTAATCAAGCGGAGACGGATCAGGAACAGCTAGTTGCATTGCGTGTTTATCGGATGATGGTGGATAAAAGCGGCCGCTATCATGACTATGTAATGGACTATTTTAGTCAACAATGGCAACAAGAATTTGCCGGGCAAAAGGTCATTCAAGAACGTTTACTCGATCATCTCGATTACGCTATGCGCCATACTGACTTGACTGGAGAGCGTATAAGAGGCGATAGAATTTCAGATCGAGTAATGCGTCCTTATGATTTTACTATCGCTCGTACGCAGGCATATTTACGGACTATGCCAACCGACCAACGTGTGTACCGAAACTTGAAGCTAGACGCAGAGACCGTTCTGGGCTCGGGAATGAACCTGCGGAACGCGGTTGGTCCTGTCTTTGATGTTGTTTTTGATGAGCGGGAAGTCGATAGCGAAAACTTACATATCCCGCAAATGCTGACCAAAACTGGCTTTGAAGATTACTTTGTGCCGAAGCTCCAGTCAGTTTCTGACTTGGCGTTGATTGATAGCTGGGTATTAGGTGAAGCAGAAACGGCGCAGTTTAGTGACGCGGATAAAAAGGCACTTAGAAACCAAATACGTGATTTGTATGTTGCTGATTATACTAATACGTGGCGTACAGCGCTGAACGAAATTGATGTGAAGTTTTTCAGTGATATTAATGATGCCGTAACGGTTCTGGATAATTTTACTGGGCACGTAGGACCCTTGCAGCGTTTATTACGCACCCTCGAAACCAATACTCAGCTTGCATCAGGCCTCGGTTTGGATGAAGACGCTCAAGAAGCGATCTCAGAAAATCCAAAATATGAGGTGGCGTCACAAATACAGGCACCATTTTCAGATTTGAACCGTCTTGTTAAAGCGGTGAATGACAAACCGGCCTACCTGAGTGAAGTGTTGGCGTCGGTACAGGAGCTAAAAAGCTACCTTAAATCTATCCAAGATGCGCCTGACATTGGTACAGCGGCACTGGATGCGACCAAAGCACGTGTTAAGNGATTTGAACCGTCTTGTTAAAGCGGTGAATGGCAAACCGGACTACCTGAGTGAAGTGTTGGCGTCGGTACAGGAGCTAAAAAGCTACCTTAAATCTATCCAAGATGCGCCTGACATTGGTACAGCGGCACTGGATGCGACCAAAGCACGTGTTAAGTTGGTGAATACCGACCCCATTTATACACTTAAACGGATTGCTACCGGTTTACCTGAGCCGCTTGATGGTATGGTTGATAAACTCGCCGATGAAAGCTGGCATGTCGTTAAACAAGCGGCCATCAAACACCTTGAAACTCGTTGGTATCAAGAGGTCTATCGCCCTTATCAACAAAAGTTAGCGAACCGATATCCGTTTAATCCGAATGCCAGTAAAGATGCATCACTTAGCGACTTTGAAAGCTTCTTTGCGCCACAAGGAACCCTGGATAATTTCTACAATAGTCAGCTGAAAATATTTATAGATGAAAACATATCAGTTGGAGATAAAGGGACAAATGGGTCGTTAATTCGCCAAGACCTGCTAGCCCAGATCCAAAAAGCACAAAAAATCCGAGAAGCGTTCTTTAATCGTAAAGGTGTTTTGGATGTGAGCTTCTCTGTTGAGCCCTTGCGTTTAAGCAGCAATAAACGACGCAGTGTTTTGAATGTTGATGGTCAGTATGTGACCTATAGCCATGGGCCTAGAGACAGTATTGAGCTCATTTGGCCAAATACGCTTCGTGACTCGGCTACCTCAAAACTGACATTGGTGCCCACGAAAACCAACCTGTCACCGCGTAGTGTCGTGATTCGCGGTCCATGGGCGTTGTTCCGTCTCCTTGATCAAGGAGCAGTGGTCTCGGCTAGTACTACTTCGGTTGACTATCAATTCAATGTTGATGGCGGTGGAATGATCTATCGTGTTAATGCTCAGGCTGCCACTAATCCATTCACGCAGCGCTTGTTCAAATCGTTCAAGCTCTCACGCAATCTCTACTAACTGATCATGGGGCGAGTATACTCGCCCCTGCTTTATCAGGAATGCTAAATGTCTTTTATACTCTCGATTGATAATCAGCCTTTTCGTATTATCCAAGATGTTCAACCCTTGCGTGATGACGAGCGTTATCAAGCAATTAGAGACCAAATCAATAAACGACACTCGCCATTATCCGGGGGGACCGATTGGCAATTTGTAAAAGATAACTGTCAAGCACTCGCCAGTGAGCAAGGTATTGATTTGCTCCTCAGTGGCTACTATACCGTCGCGGCATTAAAAATTGGCGGCCTAGTAGGATTGGCAAACGGGTTGGAATTGATCCTTGCTTGTTTGAATAACGAAGACGCGGTCTCTGAAAAACGTGCCCGAGCACGAAAAGAGGCGCTGGAGTGGGTGAATGCTCGAGTACAAGGAGAGCTAAACCAGATTAAGCCAGACCAACAAGCATTACGCGAGTTGTACCGTTGTGAAAAGCTCTGCGATACCCTATATCATGTGCTCGAACAGCAGCAACCCAAGTATGTGGTTGACTATGAGGGGATCGCGTATGTGTTGTTTGAACATATCGACCGAATAGAAACACGATTTCATAGTGCACTAAAACAGCAACAACGCGATGAAAACGTTAACCCAACCATTAGTATAAGGGTAAGCCGTATTCGCACTCTATTGGCCGGTGTCGTAGGGGCCTGTTTAACCGCGTTCATATGGCTGGGTTATCCATATATCCCTTACTTTCAAACCCCCTTTCAAGTTGATGCGCCGGCGCCGAGCTTAAATCATGCTGACGCCACGGCGGCTTTTGCAAAAACGCATCAGCCAAGCACATTAGCGCGCTGGGAATCACAATTCGTCCCGTTATACGCGCAATCGACAACTCAAGAATTGGAGCAGTCGATTGAATCGAGCAAAGTACTGGCCAAGGCGCATCTTAATGCACTGGCCACACTCTATGCCGACAATAAACAAACTCGTGAATTATTGACGCGTTATGACATGGAGCGCAAAGAGGCACTGGGAAATACCGCTAAATACATCGATAAGTTTCGCGCGGTTCGAACCAAGATGGCGAATATGGCTCTACTTGCAGAGCAAAACCGCTGGTGGGCGTTGCAAAAGCAAACTCGATCTTTGGAAGATTTCGCCATCAGCTTATCGCCTATTTATGGACGAGCCGATTATGTCGAAACACTTGTGGAACAGGGTGATATCGATAAAGCCAACGCCGAGCTAGCCGTACTTACCGAACGCTTAAACCACCTAAGTTGGAAAGTCGCCCAGCTTCAAGAAAAAATTAATGTCCATCAAGCTACCCGGTAGCCTTATGC
>NZ_MUFH01000348.1:0-2331 GCF_001996115.1 Salinivibrio sp. MA427 | reverse complement strand
CCGTGAAGAGATAGCGGTAGAGAACGTTAAAGAACGAGTACGCGGTATTCTAGGAATCAACGAACTGTTTGAAATTCGTAGTTTTATCATTCATCGGTCGGCGGAGTTCATCCGAAAGTCCACCTAACCAGTGCAGGCACGGCGACGCCCACTAAATTGCGCCTTCGGCTTCATTCCTTGGGCGCGCATGCTGCAAGCGTTAGGCAAATGGAGATAGGCGTGAGTTTAAGGATAATTGAAGTCGTAGATTTTCAGTCGTCGTGGGCTGATGATTTTAACCGAGAAAAAGCGCTAATCTGTAATGCGTTAAGCCAAGAAAATGTAGTGGGAGTTCACCACATCGGTAGCACTTCAGTTGAAGGTTTATGTGCGAAACCAATTATAGATATTCTGCTCGAAGTTAAATGTCTCAGTGCGCTGGATGAGCAAGGTTACTTGATGGAATCGTTGGGTTATCTCGCTAAAGGTGAGTTTGGTATCCCGGGTAGGCGCTACTTTCAAAAAGGTGGGGTTCAACGCACTCATCAAGTCCACGCCTTTCTAACAGGTTCACATGAAGCGCAAAGACACATTGCTTTTAAAGAGTATCTTATCGCTTTTCCTGAAGTAGCCGATGAGTATGGTGTGTTAAAGAAAACGGGGGCAGTAATCTGCAACAATGACATGTATGTATATTGCCGCCATAAAGACAGCTTTATTAAAGAGCATGAGGCTAAGGCTCTAAGCTGGAAATTTGCCTAACAATGCAATTAATTTCGCTCCCTGCTGTCGCCGGACGCTCGTTCCTCGCGCCACTTATTGCGGGCGTTACATGTTATCGAAATAGTTCGGAATGGGTGCCAATTCGAGCCAGTTTGAGAGAGGTGTCATCGACTTTGTAAATCAAAACTAAATCCGGTTTTACGTGGCAATCTCGATAATTCTGCCAGTTTCCAGACAAAGAATGATCAACGTATTTTTCCGGTAGTGTTTCCCCGAGCTGTAATTGTTTAATGACATGACCGACTTCAACTACATCGGGAATCGAAAGTTTTGCTATTTTCTTGAAGTCCTTTTTAAATTGKCTTGAGTACTCGAGTTTAAGCATTGTCGGTCTTACCGATATTGAATTCTTCGAATAGCTCTTCAATATTGCTGGCGGTATTTGCCTTGCCGGACTCGAGCTCGGAGATGGCTGAGGCTGTTGCTGCATTGGGTTGCTTGACTTTAAGCTCAAAGGGTATGCCGCCGTAATTAACGACCGCTTTGGCAAAAAGCTTTATTGCTTGAGAGGGGCTAAGTCCCATGTTCTCGCAAACGTGAGTAAACGCTAACTTGGTGTCGTGGTCAATTCGGGTGCTCAGCATTTCGTTTTTCATAACATCACCAAATGTGTGAATCTGTAATACAATGTGATACAAAGTATAGCAAAAGCATGTAACAATGCCAAGCAGGGCGACCCATTTTTCGTTGTGCCTGCGGCTTCACTACAAATGGRCACCTGTTGGCGGCGTTAGCTGAAATCAGGCAAAGCGATGATTCCAAATACAAAAATATCACATACAATTCTGGAGTTTGGTAAATCAATTATTCTTCAGTTGCCCGACGGCCACTCGAAGGAAGAGTTCGAAGCGGCGATTTCCATCGTAATAGCGGCATGGAATGCTGTGGTGATCGACGTTTGGAATAAAACAGATGAATTTGAACGCGAGCTAATTGAGCGGTTGGGAGAAGGACCAAAGCAAGCTCAAATTGAAGTTAAACGGCTAGTTAAGCGGAAAAAGTCGAAGTTTTCAGATGACTTGAGGGCTGTTGGGAATCACTGGGTTAGAGAGCAAGATGGCGAGTATATATTTGGATGTGAGGCACGAGGAAATGTTGAAGACTTTCCGGCAAAAGAAACTAAACACTAGATGCAAGTAGGGCAGCTAACAATGCAAGGCAGTCTGACGGTTTTTCCGTTCCTTGTTTTACGGTTTAACGCTACGCTACCGCAAAAAAATCCACTACAAAGCCGCAGCTGCTTGCGGCGTTAGCTGCAATTTACACACGGAGGTTATGTGTCTATTCAAGAAGTTGAAGTAACTCTGGAGGAGTTGCAATCATTAGATCAAATACTCAGTTCATGCAGAAGACCTTTGTATTATGAATTAGAGTCAGCTTTAGGAAGTATTGAAGGCTCTAATGCCGCAAAGTTGCTATCTGCCACTTGCTCGATGCACCTAAAACCTGAAAATCCGAAATCGCCATTTTCACCTAAGTTTATAATACAAGACCGTAGAGGTCTCATTGCCAATGACTTTTCTAAAGAGTCTTTGAATGCTATTTCTCAATTTTGCGGCTCTGTGACAA
>NZ_MUFH01000347.1:0-2336 GCF_001996115.1 Salinivibrio sp. MA427 | reverse complement strand
CTATGACAGATAAGGTATTTCTACGCTATCAAAAAACCAGCCAAGCGGCTGGTTTCGGTATAGATTTATCATCGATTGTCGGAGCGGTTTATATAAGCCTAGGTCGCGGTGCGGTGAGTCGCATCGTTGGCTTGTCGCAACAGGCCTTGGCTTTCTTGTAAAAAACGTGGGGCATAGTCGCCAAACCAGTTTTCCACTTGCGCAAACGCATCGACAAAAGTGGCTTTGTCGTGTTGTTCAAGCAAATCAATCGCTTCGCCAAAACGCTGGTAAAAACGCTTGATCATCGCCAAGTTTTGCGGTGAGGACATAATAATATCCGCATACAAGCTTGCATCTTGGGCAAACAGACGCCCCACCATGGCAAGCTCTAAGCGATAAATCGGTGAGCTTAGCGCAGTAAGCTGATCGAGATTGGGGTTTTCTTCTGCCAGATGGACCCCGTAAACAAACGACGTAAAGTGACGTAGCGCTTGGATCAGCGTCATGCCTTCATCATGCTCAATGGCACTGATCCGGTTTAACCCTGCGCCCCAAATACGAAATTGCTCGAGCAGCCATTGGTATGCCTCAGGCTGTCGGCCATCGCAATACACCATTACCTGTTTAGCAAGGCTGGCCACATCTGGGCCAAACATGGGGTGCAGGCCAACCACTGGGCCGGAGTGCACGGATAACATCGCTTGTAGCGGACCGGATTTCACCGAAGTGAGATCCACCAATAAGCAATCGTCTGGCAGCTGGGTCAGTTTACTAATGACCGTTTCCGTGACGTCAATCGGCACCGAGACCACCACCATCCCCGCATCGGCCAGCAGGGCATCGGCATGCTCCCAATCCTCTTTATCCAGCACCGCAACCTGATAACCCGACAAACGGAACAAGCGAGCAAATAAGCCACCCAGCTGGCCTTTACCCCCAATCACCACCACCTGACGTAAATCTGGGTTTAGACACTTAAAGCCAGAGTCATTTTCACTGCTGTAAGACTCACGCATGGTGCGACGCAGCACATCTTCAATTAAATCCGGTGGCACCCCTTGCGACTGTGCTTCTTGACGACGCGAAGCGAGCATCGCCGCCTCACGGTCCGGTGCATAAATGGGCAAGCCATGCTGGCTTTTCACCTCCCCCACTTCTGCTACCAGCTCTAAACGGCGCGCGAGCAAGCTCACCATTTGTTTATCGACATCGTCTATTTGATCGCGCAGTCGGCTGAGTTCCGCCACCATGGTTTAGTCCTGTTGAGTACGTTGTTGAAGAGAGGTTGCCAGCTCTTGGTGAGCATGACGTAACAATTGTTCGGTAGACGCCCAATCAATGCAAGCGTCCGTGATCGACACACCGTACTCCATCTCATCTTTAGACAAATCCGCCGATTGGTTACCCGCGTTAAGATGGCTTTCGATCATCAGACCAATGACAGAGCGGTTACCTTGTTTGATTTGATGGATCACATCTTCTGCCACCAATGGCTGGCGGCGGTAATCTTTACGTGAATTCGCGTGGCTA
This sequence comes from Salinivibrio sp. MA427, assembly GCF_001996115.1. Classification (NCBI taxonomy): domain Bacteria; kingdom Pseudomonadati; phylum Pseudomonadota; class Gammaproteobacteria; order Vibrionales; family Vibrionaceae; genus Salinivibrio; species Salinivibrio sp. MA427. Next base: position 824 of record NZ_MUFH01000347.1, on the reverse strand, counting down.
CAATCCACCATCAGGGACGGGTTGAGTCCCGCAGCTTCCATTTGCTGCTCGCATTCGGYGACGGAGACTGAATCGTAGTTGGTTTGCTTACCACCACGTAAGATCACATGCCCATTAGGGTTACCTTGCGTTGTAAGCAGTGCCACTTGGCCCGCTTGGTTGATCCCCATAAACCGGTGCCCAGACGCGGCGGCTTTCATCGCATTAGTGGCGGTGGCCAGATTGCCATCAGTACCGTTTTTAAAGCCGATTGGCATCGACAAACCACTGGCCATTTCACGGTGGGTTTGTGATTCGGTGGTACGTGCGCCAATCGCCGCCCAGCTAAACAGATCACCAATGTATTGCGGGCTGATTGGGTCCAACGCTTCAGTGGCCAACGGGATCCCCATTTGTGCTAAATCCGTGAGCAGACCACGCGCTTGCTTTAAGCCAGATTCCACATCAAAGCTGCCATCCAGATGCGGATCGTTGATTAACCCTTTCCAGCCAGTAGTGGTCCGCGGTTTTTCAAAGTACACCCGCATGACAATAAACAGGTGATCGCTGAGTTCATCCGACAAGGCTTTCAGACGACGCGCGTAGTCTTTCGCCGCTTCAACATCATGAATAGAGCAAGGACCACACACCACCAACAAGCGATGATCGCGTTTATGAATAATATCCGCCACTGTCTCGCGTGCCTCACTGATAGCAGCCCGGGTACTTTTTTCAATAGGGAACTGCGCGCGAAGCTGCTCTGGCGTCAAGAGCACCTGCTCATCACGGATATGAATATTGGTCACCGAATCTTGCTGCATAGCCTTGCCTTTAATGTTCATCAT
>NZ_MUFH01000346.1:0-2341 GCF_001996115.1 Salinivibrio sp. MA427 | reverse complement strand
GGATAAAATTGGATGGAGGTCCCTAAATCCCAGCTCAGCACGTTTTTCATGTAAGTGAAGTACTGCATATAGAGGGGGCCATCGACAAAGCCCAGCAGTTGTTTCATTGCCTCAATCCGCTCTGGGGTGACTTGCACCGAGGCGTTGGCAAACATCATGGTGACAGGATCACCGGGCATGGCTCGAGGAATAATAAAATTGAGTGTTGCTGCCACTAAAAGGGCAATCATGTAAAAAGTTAGCCGTCGGAAAAAATAACCCATAACCCACACCTTACACAGCGAAGTGGTGATGTTCGTGGCGTGAACACCGTGGAAAAGCGGGCGCACAATGCGCCCGATAGTGGTTACTGAACGGGTTTAAGGTCCAGTACGTGGAGAAGACGTTCGGGAATGCCGGCCCAGATAGAGGGGCGACCTTTCGGATTGTCTTCGTTCCACCAACCGGTAAAGCGGGTTGTGTTGTATTGATACATTTGCGCGCCAGAAAGAACCGGAATGGTGACTTGATCCTTGGCGATAATCGCTTGAATTTGGTGAGCAATTTCCAGCTGCTCATTTTTATCCGCGGTTTTGTAGAAGCTATCTAACAACTTGTCGAGCTCGGCATTTTGGTAGTAGTGCATCGCGAACCGCGGCATGCCATCCCCTTCCTGTAGGTTGGAGTTATACGCACTGTTCCAGTAAGTGTAAGGGTCGGCACCGTGGAAATAGTTGGTGTAGGCCACATCGTAATCGGCTTCGAGCATGGCTTGGTTATACACCGAGAAATCCGGGGTACGTGCTTTTGTTTTGATACCGGCATCGGCAAGTTGCTCAACCGCCAGTTGTACGGTGTTATTAAAGTCAGTCCAGCCATTGGGCGACTGAATTTCTAGCTCAAACGATTTACCCGATGGTGTTTCAACAAAGCCATCACCGTCTTGATCTGTAAAGCCGGCTTCAGCGAGCAGGGCTTTGGCGCCGTCTAGATCGTAAGTATTGTATTGACGATATTTCTCATGCACTGCGTCGTCTGACCAGGCTTCAAAGGCATACCCAAGGCCGGATGCAAAGTCATTCACCGTGCCACCGCCATAAAAAGCGATATCAATGATGGTTTGACGATCAATCGCCATCGAGAAAGCACGGCGAAAATCGACATTGGTCAGCGCTTCGCGCTTGGCAGGATCGGGGTCATTAAAGTTGACCATAAAGGCCTGAGTGCCGGCAGCCGGATACCAATAGTGATGGTTTGGATTGGCCGCGGCATAGGTGCGATCAATGTCGGGAATAAACGAGGACGTCCAGTCCATTTCGCTGTTTATCACCTTACTCAAAAACTGATCGTTATTGGCAATCTGTGGCACACGCAGGCAATCGACGTCGAGATTATCATTATCCCAATAATGCGGGTTGCGGCACTGAATATAGAGTTGCGAGGTAAAGGTATCGACAGTGGTGAAGGGGCCTGACCCGACAGGATTCTCGTTGGTATATGAGGCGGGGTTGTCGATGTTTTCCCACACATGCTTAGGCACCACGGGGACTTTGACAATCTCATAAGGGACGTTCGAATTAGCTTCAGTGAGCTCAAAGCGGATGGTGTAATCATCGACTTTCTTCACATCGTCGATCCACTGGTTAATCCCCGATTGGTCGAGTTCTGGGTTCGCTTTGACCAAATCAAACGAATACACCACATCATCGGCGGTGTAGGCTTCACCGTCTGACCACTTCACCCCTTTACGCAGGGTAAAGGTGACACTTTTTAAATCGTCTGCCATGTCGAAATCCGTCGCAATACGATAAACGGGCTCGTTGCCTTGTAGTTCATTAAAGACGACCAAAGGTTCATAGACAAAGTCGGTCGTCGTGTGAAGATAGGTCGATCCTAAATAGGGGTTAAAGTTACGGACGAAGGTATTGAATTCTTTGGGATGAATGGTGAGCTCACTGCGCTCAGCAGCACTTGCGCCAGCACTCATGCTTAACGCACCAATTATTGCAGAGGCAAGTAGGGTCTTGCTGGCAATTCTACTGTTACTCGAAAACATAGCCATTCCTTACTGTTGCTTTCAGTTCACGTGATGGATAGTGGTGAGCTCTTTAATGGACCGCCTGTGAGCTCAATGTTACCGGTTGCTAACGTTCCGCTGTGGTTGTCGTCATGGTGTTATTGCAAGAGGTCGGCCAGCAACTCCCTTCAATAAGCCCCAGTTACCCCTTTGCTGCAACGGTCGAAATCGTTAAAACCGTAAAAACACCTTTAATCGTCGTTATTTTCGTTAAAATGAAGGGCTTGAGAAGACGATTGTCCATGCAGTTAGTCTCAAAATCGTTCATTTCACCCTCAATAAGCT
>NZ_MUFH01000345.1:0-2347 GCF_001996115.1 Salinivibrio sp. MA427 | reverse complement strand
ATGATATCCAACAGACGCAAGCGAGAGTCAAAACCGAGCAATCACTTTCTAAAGCTTGGGCCGCTCTCGACTGTGCGGTGGCTAAAATTCAACATGATGGCATTGAGTTATCCAACAATGATATCGCCAAAGCACTAGAACAACTTTCTCCCTGTCAAAACGTCGCGCAAAGTCAATTATGGTTGGCACCATGGCAAAACAGTAAGCGCGGAATGTGGCATCTTTACGCAACTCATGCACAGCAACAAGTCGGGGTGACTCTGGCAAAAGCCACCGGCGCGCGAAGAAGTTCGTTTGTCACTTCTGGATCCGCCGCGTTTTACGGTGGCAATACATGGCGACCGGTAAAAGGAAAAAAGCGAGAGGATGGTTTATATGAATGCCATTCAATTATGGCGGGGGGCGATGTCATGATTCGTCCGCGCACGCTCGGTGAGAATCAGTCAAAGAGTTCAGAGAGCTCAAAGAATGAAGAGGAAAAAAGTCAAAACAGATTTACCGTTCGCTTAGATGGTAGCGATGAGTGCGCCCCCGAATATAAAACGGAGGTTAGCGACTACACAGTGGCAGATAGTCGCGATGAAACCGGCGCGCGACTAAAAAAAGATGTGCAAACCAACGTTGAGAATATGGACTTGTTCAACGATTACTTTGGTGTCCCTCGCGCGCAGTGGAAAACAGTAAAAGCGCAATTTGAGCGCCAAGGCGACACAGTTTTTAGTACCTATGGCGATCCCTCTGAGTGCTATGAGCCATTGTTGAATGCGATTTTAAGCAGTTCATCATCAGAGAGCGCGAATATTAAAGTATGGGTGGAGGGGCCTTGCGATTTGAGTCGGGAGGAAAATGTGGCGTTAAGAAGCGATGTACCTATTCTCCTGGTTGTTCAAGACGGCATTCTGGCATTACGAGGCGGCATGGATACATTTAACGGTGTGATTTATCAATTCAACCCAACACTTACCGCTTATGGGTTTGCTAATCAATGGGGAATACACACCTCCGAATCTGGCGGGATGTCTTGCTCTCTCGACGATAGTAATATCCAAGAACTTTGCGAAATGATCACATCAACAGTCACCAATCCTGATCAAGCAAGCCGTGTCCCTTTTTGGTTTCACGGTAGTTTCATCACCAAAGGCGCATTTATTACTGATGTGCCGGATGGCCATTCCGTGGTGTATGGTTCATTTCAACCAACCTACAGTGATGAAACGGTACAGCAGAGTTTTAAAGGTCTTAAGCAGTGGCGTCCAGTCGGTAATAGCTATCATGACATCAAACCGCCTTATGAGGAGGGGTAGCATGTTGCGAGCGCGAGGCTTTTCCTTTATCGAAATATTGATTGCGTTAGTGTTAGTAGCGGTTACGGGCGCAGGTATTTATACACTCACTGTCGATATTCAAGCTAAGCAACACAATGCGCGCTTGGCAGAAGGGGCTATGCATGTTGCTAGTAACCAACTTGCGCATTGGCGTTTAATGAACACGGATACGCCCTGCAGTGCAAGCCATACTGTAGTCATGAAGTTGAGCCGTTTAGCAAGATGCTTGATAGATACTGAAGATACTGGTTACCAACTGGCAGTGACTGAGATTAAAAATGTGCTCACCGATGATGGCGGTGTTTATGCGAAAACACTCGTATTAGAAGTTCGCTGGCAAGATAACCGAAATAAGGCACAGACGCTGAGATTTTACTTCACAGGGTCAACGCTTCGACACCAAGGTATGAAATAAGCGTCTATGAGCGCCGCAAACGAGTGAGTTATCACCCGTTTGATTGGTTTTTAATCGCTTGTGCTGTTTTTATCAAAAACCCCTTGCGCCAAAAAATTACCTCTCTATAATGCGCTCTCGTTGGCACGGCAAGCCGAGCTAACAACGGCAATACAGACAAGCAAAACAAAATGCTTGACTCAATGCTAAAGTGGCGTATTATGCCAATCCCGCTCAACGATGAGCGGCGCTCTTTAACAATTTGACCTATGCAATCTGTGTGGGCACTCGTTGAGAATAGACAAAAAGATTTATTCGATRAACTGAGTGACCAATACGAAACAACGTTTACGTTGTTCGGCACAGTCAATTCGTTTGTCTCGCAAGAGACGAACAAAACAGTATTTATCGAGCCGTTTGTCTTTTCTTAGGAAAAGCAAACACCAAAACTTTAATTGAAGAGTTTGATCATGGCTCAGATTGAACGCTGGCGGCAGGCCTAACACATGCAAGTCGAGCGGAAACGGCAGTATTGAAGCTTCGGTGGATTTACTGGACGTCGAGCGGCGGACGGGTGAGTAACGGCTGGGAACCTGCCCTGACGAGGGGGATAACCGTTGGAAACGAC
>NZ_MUFH01000344.1:0-2348 GCF_001996115.1 Salinivibrio sp. MA427 | reverse complement strand
GCATAAGCTTATGGCATCAACGAGTTCACAATGTGAGGCATGTAAAAGTGCGCAGCCACTTTCCTTTGCCTTTACCATGGCTTTTCAACCGATCATTCAACTTTCAACGGCAACCGTGTTTGCTTATGAGGCGTTGGCGCGTGGTATTGATGGCAGTGGAGCAGGCAGTGTGTTTAAACATGTCAACGCAGATAATCAGTATAAATTTGATCAAACCTGCCGAATCAAGGCTGTCAAATTAGCGGCAGAGCTTGCAATCCCTTGTTATCTCAGCATTAACTTTATGCCTAATGCCGTTTACGAACCTGAGCGTTGTATTCAAACAACGCTGAAAGCGGCACGCGATAACCAGTTTCCGCTCGATAAAATCCTCTTCGAGTTTACTGAGGGCGAAGAAGTGCTTGATTACGAACACATTCAACGCATCATTCACCATTATCGCTCTCAAGGCTTTCTGACCGCGATTGATGATTTTGGCTCGGGCTATTCAGGGCTAACAGCTCTCGCCAATATCGACACGCATATCATCAAATTAGATATGGCCTTGGTGCGCGATATTGATACGGACACCACGAAACAGGCCATTGTTCGCCATAGTATTGCCATGTGCCGCGAACTTGGCCGTCAAATTATTGCCGAGGGCGTAGAAACGGAAGCCGAGCTTGCTTGTTTAGCCGAACTGGGTATCGATTTATTCCAAGGCTACTACATTGCTAAGCCAGGTTTTGAATCATTACCTGCAATTAATCAATCACCTGGTTTAGAGGCCTTCCATCGTCAATAACTCGACGATGGAAGGCCGCTTAGATAGGTAGCGACTGGATAGGCATATTTTAACTGCCTCACAAATACAACTGATAACCTTTCTCATTTATTAGCCTTGCGATACAATACCGCATGATTTTTGTGAGTATAAAGGGCGTTGTATGCATAAGAGACAAAAAGGATTGATGACGCAGGGTTGGTCTCGTCGTCGTTTTTTACAATCGACAGTAGCGATGGCTGCTATCTCAACTCTCCCCGCCTGCTCGCTGAGATCTGCCTCCCGACAAACCGGGCAGTGGGAATATCACCTAAGCGCTGAACCAGGCCTCGCGTCACTCGTGCCCGGTCATCAAACCGATGTATTGGCGTTTAACGGTAAGATTCCAGCGCCTACTATTCGTTGTCGGCAAGGCGAGCCAGTGACCATTCACTTCACGAATCATTTACACGAGCCGACGACAATTCATTGGCACGGACTGCGTATACCCATAGAAATGGATGGTGTCCCCTTCTTATCTCAAGCACCAATCCAACCGGGCGAAACCTTTACCTATCGCTTTACCCCCCCTGATGCCGGCACCTTTTGGTACCATCCGCACATGAACTCTGTGGTACAGCTGGGGAAGGGACTAGTCGGAGCCATCGTGGTCGAGGAAGCCACGCCGGTTGTGTTTGATGAAGAGCACACACTGACACTCAAACACTGGCACCTTGATCGTCAAGGCAACTGGAAAGATCTCGCTATCCCTCGCTACAGCGCACGCATGGGCACTCCCGGCGAGTGGGGCACCGTCAACGGCGTTCACCACCCTGAATACACACTGCAAGAAAATGCCACCACACGGTTACGTTTGGCAAACGTGGATAATACGCTCACCTATCCGATTCAAGTGCGCGGCGCAGAGGCTTGGATCATCGCCATTGATGGCAACCCCATCGCAACGCCTCAACGGTTAGAGGAGCATAAAATCGCCCCAGGGATGCGACTAGATATCGGCCTGATTGCACCGAAAGCGGGTAGAAAGATCGAAGTCATGTACATGAAAGGACGTTTTCCATTCTTGTTGACAAGCTTTACCACAACACCGTCAACCTTAACAGACAAGCCCCTGCCCGCTCTGCCACTCAACCCCGTTGCAAAACCAGATTTAGTGAATGCCGAAACCCGTCATTTTGTGTTTGAGTGGGCCGGCGCCATTACCCCTGCGGATAAACAAGGAAAAGGAAATCACGACTTTTGGCTGATGAATAAACGTGCCTGGGAAGGGATGAGCAAAGGAAATATTCCTGAGCCAATCGCAAAACTGGAACGAGGGAAGACCTATATTTTCGATTTAAAGAATGTGACCCAGTATCATCATCCGATTCATTTGCACGGCCACACCTTCACGGTGCTGGAAATAGATGGCAAGCCTGTGACGCCGTTCCATACTGATACCGTACTATTAGGTAAAAATGGCCACGCCAAGGCTGCCTTTGTGGCGGATAACCCAGGTCTTTGGATGTATCACTGCCATGTGATTGAGCATATGAAAACTGGCCTGATGGGTTTTGTGGACGTGGTGTAGCAATACGCAAAACAT
>NZ_MUFH01000343.1:0-2353 GCF_001996115.1 Salinivibrio sp. MA427 | reverse complement strand
GTCTATACGCAACCGCCTTATGACCAGCTGCTCGCGGTTTCTCCCTTTGTTGTACGATTGACCGACGCAGTGTGGGCATGGTTTACGACTCTCAATCAACCCACTGCAGGATATGTATTCGCGTCTTCGCAACCCGGGCTTGATGTAGCACATCAGTTACGGGATTTCATTCAAGTGCTGTCACCCTATGGCAGTAAGGTGTTCTTGAAGCTGGCGCACAGTGAATGCATTGATGCGTTGCTATCTAATGATTTTGGTGGTTTTTGGTCCTTAATGTCTGCACTTTGGCTGCCAACGCGTGAAGGTTGGCAGGTTTATCATGCCCCTGAGTCGGCCAAATCAGTCTCGTTGCCCTATCAGCTCTCTGATCCGCAATGGAGCGCGCTTGGTACCGTGGTTTGGCGAAATCAAATACAAAGCCTTAAGCAACATGTGCAAACTTACTTTCCTGAGCGTCTTACTTCTCAGTCAGATCCCGACCAATGGGTACAGACGTGGGCAGACACTGCCTATCAGCAAGGATTTCATACCGGGCAAGACCTCACGCAATTTTTCAATGTGTTAGGTTTTGTGGGAGAGCAAGCGCTCGATGCATCTGTGTATCCCGATATAAGCAATCTTGTTCTCAATCCATCGGCAATGACGCCTTCTCAACGTATCGAGCAAGCAGCCTTATTAGCAAAGCGTGAATCAGAGCAAGCCGAGTCTTACTTAGCGAATCAGCAGGAGCAGGTATGAGTGACCCAATCTCAGCGGCCAAATGTGCCAATAATCAAGATAGCCGCGATCCAACCGGGCCGTGTCCATTAAAAGGTGGCAGCGTTGGTTTTGTTCCTGTGCGTTATGCGTTCGACAATGGCTATGATCAAGACGATTACACACCAATATTTGCTTTACCTAAAAAGTGGCAAGGTGAAGCGTGGATCGAGGCAGAGTATAGCCAGCGCACATTGCGCCAACTAAGGGACGGTTGGCTGTATGTCTATGACCAAGACGCGGAGCGTCTCGATGAATACCAAGTGTCTGGTACCAAACTCATTAAAAAGCTGAATGATGACAGCGATGGCGAAACATCAAGCCGTTTAAACTATCCGGTTAAACACACGGTCTATCTTGCGTTTTCGCATCTACGCTGGACGGCGCGCTTAAAAGCGCTGATGCAAGAAAATGGTCAGCTACGCAGTGCGTGGATGCGAGAGCTCGATCTTGATTATTATCGCGAGAATATGGCGCATCCACACACCGGCAGTTTAAAGCAACTCGGGCAAAGTGTGATTGATATTGGCGAGGACTCTGCGCCGGCTGGGCTATTCACAAGTACGTGTACACCGCTTGATGAAATCGATGATCTAGAAACCGATGAACAAGACGATCAACAACACCAGCACGTTGCACAAAAGCCAGGTAGCACTGTCACTGACTACAAGGTGGACTTGGATAAACCCAATGAAGGCTTTTTTATTGCGCTGGATGATAGGTTGGCCGATGTGTCTGATTTGTTCTTGCCTTTATCTCAGGAAGTCGCGCGACAGAGTGTTATTTTAAAAGACGAAGAGAACATGCATAAGCTCCAAATGGCTGAGCTGACGCGAATGCTAGCAGGCGTGAAATTAGAGCAAGACGAAGTACCCAGCTCAGTGAAGGGTGACCCCATCAGAGAGTTGGCATTCGAGCGCCATGTTATTGACTATCTTGCGACACAACGGCTTGCTGACCAAGAGCGAGCTGCTTTAGAAAGTAATCCCAATGTCGCGACTGTGCCGATGACGCCACTTCAAGAAGAGGCATTAAATAAAGGGGCGCTTCTTGAGGAACAATACGATTACCAACTCACTGAAGAGCAAAAGCGGCGCTGGTCTATGTTCAGCGATGAAGTGGATTGGGAAGCGCTAGARGCATTTCTCTCGGACCATTACAACCAATTACAAGGTCTTGATGCGCGCATCGCCACTCGCTACAAAGACTTTATGTACGGCCTTAAAGAATTAAGCACCGATCCAGCCATTGTGGGTGTAGACAATCAAGACACCGATCATTTGGTATATCTGCTGAGCTGCATGCATGGTTTGAATCTGATGATTTTTGGGAGTCGGTTGCCCTACCGGTGGTTGGCTAATACGTGTAATCATCACGACTTCGGCATTCACCTTTCGCTGCCATGCCGAAACTTGCGCCGGATAGTCTGGGTTGTGTGCGACAATTGCTTCTGGATTAACGATTGCCTCCAATATCACTAACCGTAAATTACTGATCATGCCTGCAGGGCTATGCGCGGTATTCATTTGGCTAGGAAACAACAGGTTGGTTATCGCTCGCCACGTCTGTTCTGCCGCACCTGCTGTCGCATGCTGCA
>NZ_MUFH01000342.1:0-2371 GCF_001996115.1 Salinivibrio sp. MA427 | reverse complement strand
CTTATTGCTGGATAAACCGGATGCGTCTTTGGTGATTCAGGCTGATGAACTGGCGTATAATGGCACGGTCGTCAAGGTGATGGATGCGGCAAAAGGGGCGGGTATTGGCAGTATTGCGTTGGCAACGGAGTCACCGCAATGAAGCGATGGTTGATTTCAATGCCGGTGGCGTTGGTGTTTACTTTAGGGCTTTTTATGTTGATGGCATTGATGGTAGGTCATAGCAGTCAACGTCCGAAGGAAACATCGTCGTCAACGCGCATCGATATTTTTATGCAAGAGCCGGATACCAAGGTGCAGCGTCGCCAGCGGACTGTGCCAGAGCGGCCTAAACCGCCCGAAGTGCCTGACACACCCACGCCGGTGACGCAGACGCAATCGCAGTCTACCTCATCACCACAGCCTGATATGCCTAATTTGGATCTGCAAAGTGGGATCCAAGGGGTGATGGTACAAGCGCCTTCATTGGGTGAGCTAAATCTGAATACCGGCCCCAATAACCAACAAGCGATGCCATTGTTCCGGGTGGAGCCCAATTACCCGCCGCGTGCGATGCGCCGAAACTTAGAAGGCTATGTGGTGGTGCGTTTTACCATTGCTCCATCGGGTCGCCCGCAAGATTTAACAGTGGTTGATGCCAATCCACCGCGTGTGTTTGAACGTGAGGCATTACGTGCCCTACGGAAGTGGAAATACGAGCCGAAAGTGGTCGACGGTAATGCGGTGGCGCAACCCGGGCAACAGGTCAAATTGGAGTTTAATTTACGCTGATGTGGAAAAGACTATTTATTGGCGCGTTGCTATTGATGTCGGTGCCTGCTGCCGCGCAGCTTTCGCCATCGGTGGCACGCGCGATTGAAAAAGCACAAACCCTTGAGCAAGATGCAAAACTGGGTGAAGCCATTGCGCTGCTCGATAATTTGAGTGTCAGTCGGGCGTATGACAAAGCGTTTGTGGATCGCTCATTAGGGGTGTTTTATTGGCAATATGGCAATAATGACCAAGCCATTGTGCATATTCAGCGTGCGGTGGACAGTGAGCAGCTGCAAGATGCACAAGCGTGGCAAACCAAGCGCATGTTAGCCGATTTATTGCTGATCGATGGCCAGTATGCGTCGGCGCTGCAATATTACTACCCGTTGGCTCGCGCGATCCCCAAAGAAAAGGCGGATCAAAATGAAGATGTGTGGCTGCGCATTATGCTGGCACATTATCAGCGCGAACAGTGGAGCCAGGTATTAAAGGCGTATCCCGATTATCAAGGTGTGGTCACAAGCACTGCCAGTGTATCGGCCTTATCACTTAWATTAGGGGCTCAGCTTCAGCTTGAGCAATGGCGTGGTGCCACACCGACGCTGAAAGCGTTGATTAAGCGCGAGCCTGACAATAAGCAGTGGTGGCGGCAACTGGCCGGAAACTATGTGCGATTGCAACAGCCAAAAGAGGCAATTAGCACTTACTTACTGGCGCAGCGCCAAGGCATTACCCTTGAGCCAAGCGAACAGCGTACGGTTGCCCAGCTCTATGCCAATGAGGGCGTACCAGAGCGTGCGGCGCAATGGCTAAAACGTTTACCCGCCTCAGAGCAAGATGCGCAAACGCTGGCGCAACAGGCAAGCCTTTGGCAGCAGGCTCGGGAATGGCCACAAGCGATCGGGGCATGGAAACAGGCGGTGACAAAAGACAGCCAATACCACTGGCAACTCGCGTTAATGCAGATCCAACAAGGTGAGTATCAGCAAGCGCTTACTTCGCTTGAGCATGCTGATAAAGGGGCCTCGGACAAAGATATTGCGTTGGCAAAAGTCCAAGCTCACTACAAGCTGAAGCAGTATGAGCAGGCACTGAAACAAGCGCGTCTTGCCAAACAGATTGCGCCGGATGATGCAGTAGAAAGCTGGCTGACCTTTTTGAAAAAGCGTCAACAAATGCAGAAGAGCTAAAAATACAGCAAAGCTAAGCGGCCAAGCGTTCACGGGTGAAGCGATAATGATGCGAGGCGATTATAATACCAAGTGAAAAAACAACGCTAACTAACAAAAAGCCCCAGCCAGGCAGTATGCCAAATGGCTGGGGCTTTTTGGTTTTGTGTCGATATACGGGCTATTCCCGAATCATAGACACAAAAAAAGGACGCCTAGGCGCCCTTTATCAATCAGACTCGGTTTCTTATGCTACAGAAACGTCAGACGCCTGTGGGCCTTTTTGGCCTTGCTCAACGGTGAAGTTCACACGTTGGCCTTCAGTTAGGGTTTTGAAACCGTCACCAACGATAGCACGGAAGTGTACAAACACGTCCTTTTCACCGTTGTCACGAGTAATGAAACCGAAACCTTTCTCTTCGTTAAACCACTTTACGATACCAGTTGCT
>NZ_MUFH01000341.1:0-2382 GCF_001996115.1 Salinivibrio sp. MA427 | reverse complement strand
CATCGTTGCTGATCATTCCTTCACTATTCACCGGGCTAGCGCTACAAGATCCTAATACACCACTATGGCAATATCAGTTACTTGCCCTCTTGTCAGGCATTGGAGGGGGGAACTTCGCGTCGTCAATGTCCAATATTAGCTTTTTCTACCCAAAGCAAAAACAGGGCTTAGCCTTAGGCCTCAATGCAGGCCTAGGTAACTTCGGCGTCACGACCATGCAGGTCGTTATACCGATAGTGATGACCTTTGCCGCCTTTGGGGCTTTTAGTGGCGATCCGACTCAACTCATTATCGATTCAGGGACAATTGTTGGCAAGATCAAGGCTGGCACCCCCACTTGGATTCAAAATGGCGCGTTTGTTTGGCTGTTGTTTTTAGTACCACTTGCTATCGCCAGTTGGTTTGGAATGGATAACATAGCCACACAAGAAGTCACGCCGGATCTCCCCTCTCCCCCAAAAGCCTTTACTATGATAGGCATGATGCTACTAATTGGATTAGTTACATCAGGGGCAGGACTTTGGCTTATGTTACCCACTGAGGCTAATGGAAGTGGGTGGAATGTTCCGAAAGAAGCGGCGTTAGTGCTTGTGTTGGTGTCAACATTGCTACTTCTCAAAGCATTGCCTGGTGCGATTGGTGATAGCCTTACCCATCAGTATCGTATCTTCAAAAACAAGCATACATGGATCATGAGTGTCATTTATACCATGACATTTGGTTCATTTATTGGCTTTTCCGCTGCGTTTCCATTGGCAATTCAACTGATCTTTGGCTATCAGCATATCGTCGTGGATGGTGTGATGACCCACTCAACCCCTAACCCTGCCGGACCGAGTGCACTTACTTATGCTTGGATGGCTCCTTTTATTGGCGCACTCGTGCGACCTATTGGCGGCTGGTTAGGTGACAAGTTTGGCGGCTCAAAAGTGACTCAAGTGTGTGCTGCTGTCATGACACTATCTGCACTTGGTGCAGCCTACTATATGGCGCAGGCATATGAATCAGAAACACCGCAAGAGTATTTTCTGCCTTTCTTCGTACTGTTCTTATTCTTGTTTACCGCATCCGGAGTAGCGAACGGTTCGGTATTCCGCAGTATTGCGATCATTTTCCCCAAGTCAGAAGCGGGTCCTGTTTTAGGATGGACATCAGCCGTTGCCGCATACGGTGCGTTCTACATTCCAATGGTGTTTGGTGAGCAAATCAAAGCCACAACACCAGAAAATGCACTGATCGGATTTGCTATCTTCTACGCAAGCTGTTTTGTCGTTAACTGGTTGTTTTACCTTAGAAAGAAAGGTGAATACTATAACCCATAGCGTCCACGCACTTGTCAATGTTTTATAGTCAAATATGTGGGCAGCCAAGGCTGCCCTCAACTAAGTAGGTTTAAAATGCAAATAGCCAGCTACAAAGATTTAATTGCTGCCGCCAGCATGCAGTCAGAGCCACAGAGATTACTTTTTGTGTTTGCGAAAGCCGAATTACCAGAAGGGCATACAACAGAGCAAAAGAGTGTTTTTCAATCAGGAAAAGGAGGAGCGCTCACCCCTGTCCTTTGTGTGGACAAGCTTCCAAAAGAAGTAGAAACCTTTTCTACACTGGTTGCTGAATCCCTCACAACCGGTTTCGATTGGGATGTGGTATTCATTTCTGCACTCGATGGACGAGGTGGCTACCCACCCAATAGCGATCAGGCGCAACAGCCACTAAGAATGATGCTGAATCAAATAAATGAAGGAAAAATCGGCATGTTTATTACGGCAAATAGAAACGGAGATTTAATTTCCCTCAACCCGGCTTAACAAGGTAAAAACTATAATGCTAGATGAACATGAGTATCAACGCTATGATCGCCAAATTGCTCTCAAATGTGTGGATATCGAAGGCCAAGAGCGGCTCAAAGCGACTCGCATTTTGGTTATAGGCGCTGGCGGCTTGGGATCCGCCGCGGCTCCATATCTCGCCTCCTCTGGAGTGGGCCACATTACAATATCTGATTTTGATAAAGTGGAACTGTCTAACCTACACCGACAAACCTGCTTTATTGAAAATGATATCGGCCGTTATAAATCTGAAGCGATGTGCGATCGTCTGCTTGCTAATAATAGTCATATTTCTTGTGTACCCATAACGTCGAAGCAGTCCTCGCAACTATTAACTGAAACGATTATCGAGCATGATATCGTCCTTGACTGTACCGACAACAAGCCTACGCGAGAGCTCATCAATGAAATCTGTTGGCAGCAAAAAACCTTACTAATTTCAGGCTCTGCCATTCGTACCGAGGGACAGGTAGGTGTTTTTACTGCCAATAAGAATGAAGCCTGTTATCAATAGGTGTTTTTACTGCCAATAAGAATGAAGCCTGTTATCAAT
>NZ_MUFH01000340.1:0-3028 GCF_001996115.1 Salinivibrio sp. MA427 | reverse complement strand
GATCGTGTGAATGATAAGGACAGTGTAACAAACGTGGCTAATTACTGTATAGATAAACAGTTTTGGCCCTCTTTTTACACACATGACCGCCAAACAACGTGCTCCGCCGAGACGCCCATTATAATCTCGCCTTTGTTGTCGCTTGCGGACGCGATACAATGCGCGTTTGTTCGTTATCGGGAAGTATGAATGTCAGATCCGAAAAGCAAAGCGCTCAAAAAAATTGCTAAATGTCTAGAGCTCAGCAATTCCGCCAATGTCAACGAGGCGGCGCAAGCGATTAAAATGGCCGAGCGGCTGATGCGGAAGCATGGTCTCGATCAGGACGACATTGACTTCATCAGTATGGGTAAAACGCGCTCTGAGAAGCTGTTGCCAGCGTCTATTAACCAATCGATCTTAAAAATTATCCGCGGCATCAATAGTCGCTTTGGCGTCGAGTGTGTATTGGTCAACCACAAAGGGCTCAAGCAGGCTGAATTTATCGGTGATGCCGACCGGGCTATTTTCGCGGCGTTTGCATTTGATGTGGTGTATCGCGATATGAATGAGCATATTGGCCAGTTTCGTAACAGCTTCGCAGGCTCAGGCACCAGCACCCAACAAGTCACCCGCCGTGTTCAGTCCTTCACGACGGGCTGGCTTGAGGGGGCGCTCGACAAATTGCCACAGCTTGATGCCCGAGACAGCGACGATAAGATCAAAAGCTATATTGATAAAGAGTTCGCCAACATTGACCGAGAGACATTTAAGCAGCAACTCAAAGACGCCATGGCGGCAATGACCGATGACTACGAACGTGGCATGAAAAAGGGCCGCGAAATTTCAGTTAGTCGCCCTGTAAGCGGTCAAGGCCCACAAAAGCGCCTAACAGGTAACACAAAATCATAACCACAATTCTGTAATAACCAACGCCCCTTTAATACTCTCTCATCACGTGAAAACGGCCGGCGATTTGTCCGGCCTCTGTCAGTATTTTCCCACCAATAAGACACTTGTGTTAAACACGTCAAATCATGGTCAAATCGCTTGTCGCCTATTGTGTTACACGCCTCTCAGGTCTAGCCWAGGATCCATGTCACATTATCTATGTTCCGTCTGCCCGACTCGCTGGCAGTTGCGATCGCATGGTCTAAGGTGACTCAATAACAAGCATTCACAATGTGTAAAATAAGATACTTCATATCCTTAATTAGGAGAGTGGCATGAAAAAAGTCGTGACAGGTCTCGGCCTCTTACTGGCCGTCGCACCCGCAGCTTATGCACAGCAAGACAGTGGTCTTTACATGGGGGGTCGTATTGGGCCGTCGTTTTTAGAAGATAGCTGTGTGTCTGACACCGACTGTGGTGATCAAGAGCTCGGGGCAGGTATCATTACTGGTTATGATTTCAATGACTGGTTTGCGCTTGAAGGCACCTATGATTATTTAGGTCGCTTTGACACTGAATTCGATACCTTTGGTAAAGCATCGGGCGATCTCACCGCGCTGACACTTGCCCCCAAATTGTCGTATCACGTTAAACCCGATACCGCACTGTACGGGAAAGTGGGCGGCGCGATGTGGAACTTTAACAGCAATGCCGGTGATCGCGACGATGTGTCGTTGATGGGCGCGATCGGTGTTGATCACCAAGCCACCGATAAACTCAACCTTCGCCTAGAATACCAACACATCAATGATATGGATGATGGCTATTTCTCAAGCGTTGATAATAACCTCGTCACCGTCGGGATGACCTATCACTTTGGCCGCACCGCCAGTGAGCCAATGACTGAAGCAATGGTTGAAGAGCCAGTTATGGCAGAGCCAGAGCCCGTTCAAGAGCCAGAGCCGGTTGCCGAGCCGCAATCAATTGTGCTCTCAGAGGCCGGCGAAACCGAAATGTTCGGCTTTGATAAAGCAACGTTATCTGAGCAAGCAGTCGCCTCCTTGCAGCCATTAGTTGACCGGTTGCTTAAGCATGAAGAAGCCACAGCGACGATTGTGGGTCATACCGACAGCCAAGGGCCTGCCGCTTATAACCAAACACTCTCTGAAGAGCGTGCACAAGTCGTTGCGGATGTCTTCTTAGACGCGGGCATTGCGGCTGAGCGCTTAACCGTGATGGGCAAAGGCGAGTCAGCGCCAACCGCTAGTAACGAGACTGCCGACGGTCGTGCGAAAAACCGCCGCGTGGAAGTCACTTCGCCAGAGTTCGTTTATGTGGACGTGAATTAATCACATCGACGATCGCATCATATAAATATGCAAATATAAATACGCAAAGGCCACCGCATTGTCGGTGGCCTTTTCTTGTCATGAACAATCAATGACTGATTAACCGCGCGCTGTAAAAGCGGTCAAGTGCGCCTGCATCAACCGATCGATGTCTACTCTATCTNACTCTATCTTGATCGCTCACTCCTGCCACCCGTGGATACCTTGGCTCGGCGCGATCGTTATGATAAGCGCCTTCCCATCCCTGAGTGGTGGTTAAAAACGCGCGGGCAAAATCCGCTGAGTAGCGTAAACAGCCTGCCATGACCGTATCGACATAGGATTGGGCAATCGGCTTGTCTACGTCTGGGGTACGCTGCGTATCGGCAACATACACGTACACGGGGCCATCAAGCGTCACGTCTTCGGGCAGAGTGATGTTTGATTCAGCTAACTGTAACCGCTGATAGCCTGCCTCTCGGCGATCAAAGTCGGGCAATGACTGTGGATCGATGCTGACCAGCACCCCATTACATTGACCTTCACCTTGTAACACCACCAAAGGTGAAATAAACGCCTCACTGACATTGCTCCAATGACGACTAAGCCCGGTCACGGTAACCGGGCACGTCCATCCAGATTCACCGGTCAGCGCCCGTGACGCCGGATTCATTAAACTCCCGTATCCAAATAGATACATGACGTTGCAAACTCCTTTATTGCATAACCTGACAGAACGGTGGTGGCTGCCTTGCTTTTTTCATACAAATTGCCAGAATATCCGGCAATGTTGTTAACAAGGAAGTCATCATGGAACCACTCAATAAGCT
>NZ_MUFH01000034.1:0-15477 GCF_001996115.1 Salinivibrio sp. MA427 | reverse complement strand
GCCGAGGATGTCGCCAATCTCGATAGCAAAATAGACCAAGCGCTTCGCGTTGATGTGCCTGAGGACTTAGCCGATAAAATTCTATTTTCACAAACCAACGATACCGAGCAACCCAAGCGCCGAACTCGCGGGTACCTTGCTATGGCAGCATCCATTGCGTTTGTGTTTGGACTGACACTCGGCCAGTTAAATTGGGGCATTACGACGCCGGATCTAAATCGTACTGCACTGGATCACTACTATCATGAACAGACATTTATTGCGGGCATCAACGAAGCCGCGACGGTTGAGCAAGTGAACGCCAAATTGCAACCTTTTGGCAAAGCCTTCAGTAAGTTGCCAGGCGAGATCACCTATATTAATCATTGCAGCTTTGGTGGCCAACACGCACTGCATATGGTGATGCGAGCCAGCGGGCAGACCTATACGGTGTTTGTGGTGCCATCGGCCAGCCAAGCGCCAGCCGAGAAAAGCGATGGCACAATGCACTCGGTCAGCCTGCCGGTACAATCGGCCAATGTCATTGTGGTGGGCAAGACCAGCGGCCAGACCGCTCCACTGGCTGAGCAACTACAGCAACAACTCACGCCCACTGCAATCTAGTATCAAGCTGCGGATTAATCAGCGACAGCTTATGCTGTTAACAGACAGGCTCCTGGACAACCAGGTGCCTGTTTTTAGCGACGATTCCCATTATCGACGTTAGCCAACCCGCTAACTCCCCTCTCTTTCGTTACAGCNTAAATTGATTTGCGCGCACGAGCTTTTACTCTAGGCCTCCCTTTAAACCGCGAACAAGTAAGCAGATGAAAAATAATAAGATCGTTTATCTCGCCGTTGCCACCGCACTCGGCTCGCTTTCCACCACCGCCCACAGCGCGGGTTTTCAGTTAGCAGAAACCTCAGCAACCGGCCTTGGCCGTGCCTTTGCCGGTGAAGCCGCAATGGCCGATAACGCCAGTGCGCAATTTCGCAACCCTGCCCTGCTCAGCTATTTGACGGACACCCAGGTATCAGCGGGTGGCATCTACGTGAATCCCAATGTCGATATTGATGGACAAAACTCTTCAACTGGCCCCACATCAACCGATGATGTCGCTCATGATGCCGTGATCCCTAACTTTTACTTTTCGCATCAACTCGACGACCGCTTGACCGCGGGCATCGCGCTGGCCACCAACTTTGGCATGGAAACCGATTTAGGCAACGACTTTACCGGCACCCAGTTTGGTAACGAAGCGGCGGTCACCACTTTTGAAATCAACCCAAACCTTGCCTGGAAGGCCACCGACCAGTTGCGTATTGGCGCCGGTATCCGTTATGTGCTGGGGGAAGGCAGTATTGGGGCGAAAAGCAGTCGTAATGTAAATTTACCTATTAGTAAAAACACAACATTACTAGTTCCTGAACAAACCACTCTCAAATACATGGAAGGCGATGATCGTGCCTGGGGCTGGCAATTGGGTGCCGTGTACGACATCAATGACAAGCACCGTGTCGGTTTTAATTACCGTTCCGAAGTGAACCTCACGCTGGATGGGCATGCTGAGGGGTTAACCTACAATATAAACCCCAATGGCTCAGGCTCCCCCCTCAGCAATACACACTACGCGGGCAGTATGGATCTTACTCTCCCCGCCACCGCCGAGCTCTCGTCGTTACATCAGCTGACTGAGCAGTGGGCGATACACACCAGCCTTAACTGGACCGAGTGGAGCAGCTTTGACAAGTTAGAGGCAGATATTCCATCGCTGTCTAGTGACCCAAAAATGGTCAAAGTCGAAAACTGGGAAGATAACTACCGCTTTGCGATCGGCACCACGTATCAGTGGGATCAACAGCTAACACTGCGCTCAGGCATTGCCTATGACACCTCGGCAGTCAGTGATCAAAACCGTACCTTGACCATCCCAGAAACCGATCGTACCTGGTTAAGCGTGGGTGCTGGCTATGAGATGACGCCACAGCTCACCCTAGACGCGGCCTTTACCTATGTCTTTGCCAAAGATGCCTCGGTAAAAGAGCCGCGTGACGGGATCACGTCGGATAAAGGTGGCTCTGATTTCGGCGGTGACTTTGAGGGTGAGACTACCGGTAATGTGTGGTTAGTCGGCGTGCAGGCCAGCTATCGTTTTTAAGTGCTAGACCAATGACCGCTCGCCAGTCGATGCGAGTGATTAAATAAAAACACCACGGTGTCGCCGTGGTGTTTTTTTGATCACGCTTATCCTCAACGAGATCACGTTAACTTACGGTGCAGCGTCGATATCATCGATAAAGTCATCGAGAAACTCATCATTCAAGGCCGGTTGTTGCTCTAACGCCTCATCCCCTTTGGCACGATAGCGACGATTTTGTAGATAAGCCTCACGCGCAAACGCATAAGGGTCTGGCGAGTTGTCCAGCTGTGACTCTTGCGATACCAAGGCCGCTCGTGATTCCATGCCATCAAACATCCACTTTAACGCCGACTGCGGCAACGTCAGTAATGCCAGTGGCGGGTATAAGCCATCGACCACTTCGCCGGC
The DNA here is from genome assembly GCF_001996115.1 of Salinivibrio sp. MA427. Taxonomy (NCBI): domain Bacteria; kingdom Pseudomonadati; phylum Pseudomonadota; class Gammaproteobacteria; order Vibrionales; family Vibrionaceae; genus Salinivibrio; species Salinivibrio sp. MA427. Next base: position 12,949 of record NZ_MUFH01000034.1, on the reverse strand, counting down.
GCCTTCTCTGACCGAAGTGGGACCATAACCCGGCAGCATAATATAGGCGCCCGTACCGACATCATAGTGCCCCATCGCATCGCCAAACTCACGTTGGTCGTATTGCTGAATATCGGCTGCAGAGGCGATATCAATTAAGCCACCCAAGCCAAACAAGGTGTTAATCCAAAAGCGGTTAAAATGGGTGACCGCTTTTTCGCCTTCTAGCATCAGCACGCTATTTAAAAAACTGGCTGGCTCTTCTAGGTTACCCAAAAAATTGGAAATCCCGGTGCGCATTGGGCTCGGCACATAATCGACGTAGGCGATCGAAACCGGACGCGCAACATAGGGATCAAGGTAATCGTAATTTACCGTCCACATCGCACGGTTAAATCCTTCTAATGGATCATCGGGGTGCGGCTCGGCACCCGGTGGGCGTGACGCACACCCTGCGACAAGACCTAATATAAGCGCCATTAAACACAGACGTTTCCACATCAAATGGGATTCCTCTATAAAATGAAAGGCTGGGAATGCCCAGCCTTAGTAACAATCTGTCTATTTTGTCTTGGTTACTGCTGTTTGTCGATAACCAGTTCAACCCCTTCGCTTAAGACCACCGGATCACTGACACCCACCCAGTCGCCTTGCTTAGTCGCGACATTGCCATCTCGGTCAATACGCGCTTTGATCACCACGCTATCAAGCGAGGAAAGTGCCTGCACCGGGTTCAAACTATCGCTATCAGCCAAGGCTAGTGAAACCGGAAACTTAGACAGTGGGAGACGCTTAGCGGCAATCGGCATCGCTGCCTCAGCCGATGCATGCGCGGAAATGATCAGCACGCCATCCTCGGGTAATTCAACCTGCTCCCCCAGTTTCACCGTGATCGCTATCTTGGCTCCTGCAGCACTGTTGAGGGCTAGCTGGGCACGGGCAATCGACTGATCAAGGGTTTGGTTACGCGGATCGTCTTTGCCAATCAAGGTTTTCATCGCATTCCAAGTCGCGATGGCATCTTGATAACGGCCTTGCTCGAACGCCTGGTAGGCCAGTAACGACATCGCCTGTAGATTAAAGGGATCGTCTTTCACTACAGATTTTAATAAATTCTGCGCCCGGGCACTGTCTGCCTCATCACCTGCAAACAGCAAGGCTTGCGCCAACCCCACTTGAATATCGGATTGCGAGGGTGCCAAGGCATAAGCTTTTTCCATCGCCCCTTTGGCGGTTTCGCCATCCCGATTGGCCAAGCCAATGCGTCCGAGCAACAACCAACCGGTACTGTCTTGCGGCTCGTGCTGCAAGCGGGTCCGCAACGCCAAGGTAAGATCTTGCATCTCTTGCTGAGTTAATGGCTTCTCGCCCTCGAGTAACCGCTTTGATAGCTCGGGCAACTGTTTGGCGGTTTGCTGCCACTGCGCGACCTGATTCGCACTCCCTTCGATGCCATATAACCCAAAACTCACTATCGCAAGCACAATAAGCCCCGGAACCCATTGCATTGGCGTTAAGCGCAAATGACGAGCCTGCTTGGCTTTTTCTTTTTCAGGGATATCGTCCAACAAGGATTGTTGCAAATCCTGCGTTAGGTCCTGCTCATTATCAATCAGCCCTTCGGCACCCTCAGACTGGATTTCTTCAACCCGGTCATAATAAAAGGCTTTGTTAAGTGCATCCCGGCTGGCTTGATGGTCGTGTTCGCTTTTTTGCCAAAGGGGCCAGAGAAACATCACCGCGCCAAGTACAAAAAACACCAAGGTGGCGCCCCAAAACTCAATCATTTTGGCTCCTTTTTCTGTTCGGTTGATCCATGCTCAGCGGATACTTTAGGCTCTGCGTCGGTCGCTTTTTCTGAAGCTAATAACGCATCAAGCCGTTGTTGTTCTTCATCACTGAACGCCTCATTCAGCGTTTGCTTGGCTCGGCGACTGCGCACAACCATCAACCCAAGCCCCGTGAACATGACCAGTGCAGGCGCAAGCCATAAAACTATGGTGGAGGCAGTCAATGGCGGATTATAGGTCACAAAATTGCCATAGCGTGCAATCATAAAGCTGCGAATTTCATCGTCAGTACGCCCTTGCTGCAGCATTTGATGGACTTTTTGCCGTAAGTCTTGCGCCAATTCGGCATTGGAATCAGCAATGCTATTGTTCTGACACTTAGGACACCGTAATTCACTGGTGAGGGCGCGAAAACGCGCCTCTTGTTTGGCCGAATCAAACTGATAGACATCAATCGCATTGGCAAATGCTAAGGTCGCACCGGCCCACAATAGGACAATCATGATCACTTTTTTCACGATCCCTCCTCCTGCAATGCGTTAAATTTAGGCTTTAAGGTTTCTTGCCAATTACGTGCGTTAACATCCCCCACGTGCCGGTATTGAATGATACCGTTGACATCGATCAAAAAGGTTTCTGGCGCGCCATATACCCCTAAATCAAGCCCTAGCATGCCATCGCCATCGTACAGACTGATCTGGTAAGGATTGCCAAGATTATTCAGCCATTTTACCGCTTTGCCGCGATCATCTTTGTAGTTGAGTCCAATGATTTTGACCCCTTGCGACGCCAGTTTATTGAGAAACTGATGCTCGGCATAACAGGTAGGGCACCAAGTCGCCCATACGTTTAACAGTAAAGGCTCACCATTAAAAATAGCCTGGTCATACACTTTGCCCGGCGTTTGCAAATCTTCGAGATGAAAAGCGGGCACCGGCTTGCCCACTAATACCGATTCAAGCTTGGTGGGATCGTCTCCTTGCGCATTTTTATCGAGCTGGGCGACGAAAAAGCCAGCGAGAGCAACAAAGGCAAGTAACGGGAGAAACCACAGTAACTTCTTCATCCTTTCGCCTCCGATGTCGCAGTTGATGAGATCGATTTACGACGAAAGCGGTAGCGCTTATCACTGATCGCTAACGCGCCACCAAGCGACATCACGATGGCACCAAACCAAATCCAACGGACAAAAGGTTTGTAATAAAGCCGCATCGCCCAAGCGCCATCCGGCAATTCTTCACCCATAGCAATGTAGAGATCTCGGGTTAAACCGCGATCGATGGTTGCTTCTGTCATCATCGAACGCTGAACCGAATAAAAACGCTTTTCTGCTTCTAAATGATTGATAAAGCGCTCGCCATGGTACACATCAAAGGATGCCACATAAGCTTGATAGTTCGGTCCTTGCTTTTCCGACAAGTCAGTAAAGTTAAAGGTATACCCTTGCAGCGTGACACTGCTTCCTGGCGCCATTTTAACGTCACGTTCAATATCATAATTTTCCACCATGGCTACACCGATGATGGTAATGGCTAAGCCAATGTGTCCCAACACCATCGCCCAGTGACTGCGCCCTAACTTTTTGATCCCGACACGGAATGGATGCCGATGCGTGGCGCGTAAATGTAGCTCATAGCCATGCAAGAAGGTAATCCACAACGCCATGGTGACCCCCATGGCCGCCATCGCTTTAAAGCTATCAGCCAATAAGGCAATGGACCCAATCCCCAAAGCGACCGCCGCGATCCCGCTTGCGAGCATGGGTTTGGCGAGAGTGGAAAGCTTATCGCGCTTCCAACGGATTAAGGGGCCAATCCCTAAGAAAAAGGCGAAAGGCAGCATTAGCCATGCGAACAAAAAGTTGAAGAAAGGTTCGCCAATAGAGACCGATCCTAACCCAATTTGTTTGTGCACCAAGGGAAGCAAGGTGCCGATTAAGACTATCACCAACGCGGTCATCAACAAGGTATTGTTAACCAACAAAGCGTTCTCGCGTGAAATGAGCGACACCTTGGTGTTCCCTCGAATTTCTGAGGCGCGCAACGCATAGAGCAACAATGAACCACCAATCACCACCACCAGGAAGCCAAGAATAAATAGCCCTCGCGCCGGATCGGACGCAAAAGAATGTACCGAGACCAAGACGCCTGAGCGCACTAGGAAAGTACCTAACAAGCTTAATGAGAATGCGGATATCGCCAATAATACGGTCCAGGCTTTAAAGGTGCCCCGTTTTTCGGTCACTGCCAGCGAGTGCATTAATGCCGTCCCAGCAAGCCACGGCATAAACGACGCGTTTTCGACCGGATCCCAAAACCACCAGCCTCCCCAGCCCAGTTCGTAATACGCCCACCAGGAGCCAAGTGCGATCCCAAGGGTAAGAAATAGCCAAGCGGCCGTAGTCCAAGGTCGTGACCAACGCGCCCAGGCGGTATCTAAGCGACCGGCCAACAATGAGCCAATCGCAAAAGCAAACGCAACCGAGAAGCCCACATAACCCATATACAAAATCGGTGGGTGGACAATAAGTCCTGGGTCTTGCAGCAATGGGTTTAAATCACGCCCGTCGACAGGAAAGTAAGGTAAGGTGCGATCAAAGGGATTGGACGTTAGAATAATAAAGAGTAAAAAACCAACCGAAATCATCCCCATGACGGCTAAAACGCGCGCGACAGAGGACAGCGGCATGCCGCGACTAAACACAGCCACCGCTACCGTCCACAGTGCTTGCACCAACACCCAAAGTAATAATGAGCCCTCGTGAGCGCCCCATACCGCAGTGAGGCGATAGTACCAAGGCAGTGCACTGTTGGAGTTACTGGCGACGTAAGCTACCGTAAAGTCATTGGTGTAAAAGGCCCAACTCAAGGCGATAAAAGAAAACAGCAACATGGCAAACATTCCCACAGACAGTGGTCGTGCCATTTTCATCATGCCTTCATGCCCTTTACTCGCCCCATAGAGGGGATAAAAACTTAAAAGTAGCGCCAGCCCCAGGGCGAGGATTAACGCATAATGCCCGAGCTCAACAATCATAACTGACTACCTTGTTTTTGCTCCTCGGTGTATTCAAGTGGCTGATGGTTTTTCTCCATCGCCTCCGCGATTTCTGGCGGCATATATTCTTCATCGTGCTTAGCCAGTACTTCACTCGCTTTCACCGTACGCGAATCAACAAGTACCCCTTGCGCGACAATGCCTTGTCCTTCTCGAAATAAGTCCGGCAAGATCCCCTCATAGGTCACAGTGACGGCAGGGCCTACATCGGCGACATCAAACTGAATTTGCAAAGACTCCTGATCGCGTTTCACCGAGCCTTCTACCACCATACCGCCGATACGAAGACGCTGACCGACTGTTGGCTTGGTCCCATCGGGTTTGCCTTGCACGATTTCAGTGGGGGTATAGAACAAGTCCATATTCTGATTCAAGGCGTAAACAACGAGCCCAATCGTGGTCGAGGCGCCAAGAACCAAAGCAAGGGTAATCCACAATCGTTTCTTACGTCGGGGCGTCATAAGGTGTTCTCCAGTGATTGAGCGTCTTTTATTCGCTGCTCTCGTGCGATTTGTTGTTTAACGGCTTGCAGGCGTTTGTTGTGAGTACGGTGATAACCGATAATCAGCGCAATCATCGCACCCGCGGTGATACCAAACGCACTCCACACATAGGCGGCATAGCCCCCCATGGATAAAAACGCACTGATACTATCAAAATGCATTAGTGGTCCTCCGCCAGCGCACGGACCCACGGTCGATGAGACTCGCGTAACAAAATTTGATTACGCAGCCCCATCAAGGTCAGGGCGATAAAAAAACAAGCGAAACCCAGCAGGCAAACCAATAGCGGCCATAGCATGCCAGGATCGATAGACGGCCGAGCGAACTTAGTGATGGTGGCGCCTTGATGTAAGGTGTTCCACCACTCTACCGAGAAGTGAATAATAGGAAGATTAATCACGCCGACCATGGCTAAAATACCGGCGGCTTGTGAGGCGGTACGCGCATCATCGAACGCGTTGTAAAGTGCCATCACACCGATATAAAGGAACAGCAAAATCAACTCAGACGTGAGTCGGGCATCCCAGACCCACCAGGCGCCCCACATCGGCTTACCCCAAATTGCGCCGGTCACCAACGCTATAAAGGTAAAAACGGCCCCAACAGGCGCAATGGCACCCACGGCCCAATCGGCCATTTTAATCTGCCAGACTCGACCGATAAAAGCGGCTATCGCCATTGACATATATGCACCCATCGACCAGATTGCGGCCGGCACGTGGATATAGATAATGCGAAAACTATCGCCTTGTTGATAATCTGCGGGCGCGAACGCCAGCCCCCATATATTTCCGATCATTAAGCTCAGCCCAGCCAGCACGGCAAACCAAGGGAGCAAAGTCCCACAGAGCCGATAACTCACTTCAGGTTTTGCGTAAGGGTGAAGCCACTTCCACATGACAATTGCTCTACTTCCTGATTAATAATTAATTCACGCTCACACGCAACGCGGCGGCGATAGCAAATGGCGCCAAGGTGACCGATCCCACCAACATGGCGCCAAGAATAGCCAGTTGCCCACTGATGTCTGCCCCTAATGCGGCCATATCAATCGCTGAGGTCGCAAAAATCAGTACAGGGATATAAAGAGGGAGGATCAATAGGCTCAACAAGACGCCGCCTTTACGTAATCCAACGGTTAGCGCCACGCCAATAGCGCCAACAAAACTCAGCGTTGGGGTCCCCAATAACAAGGTTAAGACCACCGCTTGGTAGCTAGTGCTATCTAATGACAGCAACAGCGCCAGTACCGGGCTCACAAGCAGCAAAGGCAACCCTGTTAACAACCAGTGTGCAATCACTTTGGCGATCACCAACACAGGTAAAGGGACAGGCATCAGCATCATCTGCTCTAATGAGCCGTCCAGATAATCGTCGCGAAAAAGCCGCTCTAAGGATAATAATGCAGAGAGCAAGGCCGCGACCCAGATCACACCAGGGGCAATTTTCTGCAATAATTGCGGGCCAGGCCCTACCCCTAATGGAAATAAGGTAATCACGATAATAAAAAACCATAATGGATTGAGGCTGTCAGCAGGCTGACGGAAGGCCACTTTTAGCTCTCGCCGAATGGTCAACCACATGGCTTGGATCATTGGGCCCCCAAACGAATACGACGCAGCAAAGGATGGTCGACAAACATATCTTGATGCGTGGTGAACAATACAATGCCACCTTGGTTGACATGCCGCTCGAACACAGCTTCAAGCACCTTCACGCCCTGTTTATCAATCGCAGTTAACGGTTCATCGAGAATCCACAATCGACGGTCGGTAAGCCACAAACGCGCCAATGCTACGCGTCGATTTTGACCCGCTGATAGTTGTCCAGCGGGAATATCTTCGCGCCCAGCCAGGCCGACTTTAGCCAAGGCTTGCCAAATCGCATCACTGTCATAGCGGCCATGCATTTGCATCGCATGAGAGAGATTCTCAAAGGCGGTTAGTTCGCGTTTCACTCCGGGGGTATGCCCTAAAAAGAGAAGATTACGATAAAACACGTCGCGCTGTTGGGTAATCGTCTGCTGCTGCCAACAGACCTCTCCGCTATCCGCTAAGCCTAGACCCGCGATAATACGTAATAGCGTGGTTTTGCCTGCCCCGTTTGGTCCCTCAACTTGAACAAGATCACCCGGAGACAGAGAGAATGTCAGCGCATCAAACAACACYCGATCATCACGAACACAGCACAGCTGTTTCACTTCCAACATGACAAATGTTGCATCCTGCTTTGTGTTACAAAAGTGGACGCATAGTATCACAATGGTCAAAATGACTGTTAGTTACCATAGGGTTGCAAAGTGTGACTCGCGTAAATAATTGTGAGAAACCATGAAGATTGGGCCAACGAATCCACAACAATGGGTGGAAAAACCAGCAGCGCTTGCAAGACCAATGACAAGTCAGATAGACAGTCGTGCACTGACGCAGGCGCAATTTACGTTGCTAGCCGGTCAGTCCCAGGCCTCCCTCTCCGGAGTGCTGGCTCAGTTACACCTATTGCCCGCGCTGACCGCCACTATCCAGCAACAGCCTGCCGCGACACAAACGCTGATGCAATCGTTGCTGTCATTGTGGACGTTACCGAGTCGCTCACACGACCTGAACCCGGAGAAAATCGCCGAATGGCTGTCACAACGCCCCGCAGATAAATTAATGGCGACGTTACTGCGCCAATGGCTGACACCACAATCTGAAGGCGACGGTATGAAGGGCGCATTGCGATTAATGGCCGAACAGCGGGTCGCTGAATCGGCTCGCCCGGGAGAGTGGCAATGGGTGCTGCCCTTTTCCGCCCCCCAGCAACCCCCTATTCGGGTAAACGCGCGTCGATGCGGGGCTCAAGATTCATCGGAGTCGGCACCAAACCTAAGCTGGCAAATTCGACTTTATCTTCCCGTTGGCCGCCAATTTATTCGTGCGGATGTCGACGTCTCAGATGTCGAGAATAAAATAACGCTAACCGCCCCGACACACGCACTCCAGCAGCGAATTTATCAAACGATTGATTGGCTTAATGACCGACTCGCTCAGCAAGCCATTGCGATGGAGATCAATGTCAGTGATAGAGTAGAAGCTGTCACACCGAATACAGCCGAAGTGCCACCAGGGGCCGGCATTTCAGTGAGGGTATAATGATGAAAAGTGAGAAAGGTGACAAAGATAAGAAAGATGACAAAGATAAGAAAGGTGACAAAGGTGAGAAACGAGCTATCGCGCTTGGATATGATGGTTATAACGCGCCGACGGTTCAAGCCAAAGCGTCTAACCAACTCGCGCATGAACTCATTGAAGCACTTAATGAACAAGGCTGCCTAATTCACGAAGATGCTCACCTACTCGCGTGGTTAGAAAAGCTTGAAAAGGGGGATGAAATCCCGCCGATTCTTTACCAAGTGATAGCAGAGTTGATTGCTTATGCGTGGGTGTTGGAAGGAAAAACCCCACCAGGCTGGCACGAGCATAAGCCAATCAATACGCAGGTATAAAGACTAGCGTTGCTGATTGGCCGCTTGACGCTTACGTAAACTCAGTAAAAGCTCAGCCTCGGCTTTAGGGAGATCACATTCTTGCATCAGTTCATCCACATCGGCACCGAGGTCGACCATTTTGCTCGCACGGCTATATAAGCGGCTACCTGAATCGTGCATCTCCAGCTCGACGTGCTTTTCCAGTAGATCGTCGACATTGGCAGATAAATCCGCCAACTTTTTACCCATACCCATACTACCGGCACGCAATTCATTAAACTGCTTAGCAAGACTGTCATGGCGTTGACGCGCACTTTTTAGCACGGTTTCCATCGCCTGCAACTTGTTCTCTAATCGCTCCCGAGCGCGCTTTTCCGCGCCCAAGCGCCACAAAGTGACGATGGCAAACACCACCGTCACCACAACCGGCAACCAAGTAAGCAGCAGCTCAACCATTACAGCATGGCCATTTCATTCCACTCTTCATCGGTCAATAACTTGTTGAGATCGACCAAGATAAGTAGTTCACCATTACGGTTGCTTACGCCTTGAATAAACTTGGCGCTTTCTTCTGTACCGACGCTCGGCGTGGTATCAATTTCTGATGTTTTCAGATATACCACTTCGGCAACGCTGTCGACCATAATGCCAATGACTTGGGTTTCTGCTTCAATAACAATCACACGCGTATTGTCTGTGACCTCGGCAGAGGCTAAACCAAAGCGAGAGCGTGTGTCGATCACTGTCACGACGTTACCACGCAGATTAATAATACCCAATACATAGTCAGGGGCGCCAGGGACCGGTGCAATTTCGGTATACCGTAATACCTCACGCACCTGCATTACGTTGATGCCGTAGGTCTCTTCTTCAAGCTGAAAAGTAACCCACTGCAATACTTCGTCATTGACGCCTTCTTTTTGAATTTCAGCTACCTGAGACATTGATTTTCCTCTTTACGCGCTGTGTAACTAGTTATTACGCCATCGCTTTGGCGTCAATCCCCTGATTTAACATAGCAATAAATGCTGGGACATGGATCAAAGCACACATTTTCTCTTTGACCATGCCCGCTAGCCACGGCCTTTTTCCGGCTTGTTTTCGCCAGCGAATGGCTTTTCCACTGAGAGCTTGTGTGCCTAGGAGTTGATCACACGCCAACCCCCACTTACTGTCCCCCAGTATCACAATATAATTATAGTCGTCCCTGTGCTGATTATCTGCCAGTTTTTCTGGCATCACCCAACGAGCAGTATCAACGACATCAAGCTGTTGCTGCTTCTCTGTCTGCAATCCTAGATACCAATCTGGTCGTCCGATCAAACGATTACAGTCTCCGAGTTGATGAATACCACCTAATTCTGCAAGTGGCACGGCATAGGTAACGCCCATACTCTCAAAAAATAATACCTGAAACTCCGCTTCAGTTTCAGCATTTTCCCACTGTGTGGGAGGAATCTCTTCACCGGCTTGTGTGTCAACCTCGACGTCAACGTCCGCCTGTTGTGCTTGCTCCGTCCTGAACGCCTCATCAACACGCACTTCTTCTTGGTCGGACGTAGATACCGTTGCTTCGGACTCGATGGAGACACCTTCGTCCGTCTCGGTCTCGGTCTCGGTCTCGGTCTCGGTCTCGGTCTCGGTCTCGGTCTCGGTCTCGAATGCAGTCTCTACCTCAGGCACAGACTCGTCTACCGTAATCGCGTCTTTTTCTTGTAGGCCCCAATCAGCCATGGTGTAAGTGTCTACCACTGACTCAGACGCTTCTTCAACCAAGGGTTCTGTTGTTTCAGTCGCAGTGTCTTGGGCGCGTTCAGTCTCTGTTTGCGTTGAGGTTTCCGCTTGCGCGTCGACTTCAGCTTCTTCATCAATTCTAAGCTGAGCTAACAAACGCTCAACTTCTGCCAGATCGCGCTCTGGCTCGGCATAAGCAACCGGATCGGGCTTCAACGGTGCAGCACTAGGTTGTGGCTTGGGCTGCAAGCGTGGCTGTGTCGGATCATTATCCTCGATCAATGAGGCAGACGACACCCGCGTCACGCCCAAATCGGGTGTGACGGATTGGGAATCGCTTTCCGAGCTGTCACCTAAGTCATCCAGTAGGGCTTCAAAATAGTCATCGAGCGCCTGACCACTGGAGAGGGTGTTATGCTTGTTCATCCTGTTCCAGTCGCTCCAAATAGGTTAATAGCGTTTTGTAAGCAAAGACACCGCGGCAGTTTTTGGCATAGAAAGACGCTGGCATATGTTTGAGGCTCGCATCTCGAAACTTGGTATCAATAGGAACGGCTGACGCCCACACTTGATCACTGTAGCGAATCTTTAACTCTTGCAATGTTTCTAACGAGGCGCGTGTTCGCTTGTCGTACATGGTAGGAATGATGGTGAGATTAAAGTTGGAGCTACGAGATTTTTGCATGATCTGTAACGTCCGCATCATTCGCTCCAGCCCTTTCATGGCCAAAAATTCAGTTTGTACAGGAATTAAAATTCGATGACTCGCCGCTAACGCATTAACCATCATCACACCTAGTATGGGCGGGCAATCAATTAATACATAGTCGTAGTCATCCGAGAGTGCGCTCAACGCCTTCTTTAGTACCAGCCCCATGCCACCACGGTTACCCATGACACGATCCAACGTTGCCAGTGACATATGAGCGGGGATCAAATCTATGTTTTCATACTGGGTCTTTAAAATAATCGGTTTGACCGTGTCTTTATTCACGGTCTGTAATTGGAATAAATCAAACAAACTTGCCGGAAGCTGCTCCGAATCAAAATTCAAATACGTCGATAGTGAGGCGTGCGGGTCGGTGTCCACCAGCAGGACACGTTTCTTACGCTCGCTAATCAATCCTGCTAATGTCACTGTGGTGGTTGTCTTACCAACACCGCCCTTTTGGTTGGCGATACTCCAGACTATCAAGCCCCACTCCTTATTTTAAATTCAACTCAACCAGTATGCGCTCGGCAATCCGGTCAAGTGGCAAGTCTTCCGATGAGATGCCCGCTTTGGCGACCGCTTGCGGCATGCCATAAACAACACAACTGTCTTCATCTTGCGCCCAGATCGTCGATCCCGCATTTTTGAGCATGCGTGCACCTTCTCGACCGTCCGCTCCCATGCCTGTTAGCACCATAGATAGGACTTTATCGCCATAGATTTTTGCCGCCGAGCCAAATGTCACATCCACACAGGGTTTGTAATTCATCCGCTCGCCGCCATCGAGAATTTTTAAACGTGCAGCACCCGGCCGACCATCTACCATCATTTGCATGCCACCAGGCGCAAGATAAGCATGACCCGGTTTGAGCATATCGCCATCTTTTGCCTCGGCCACGGTTACCTTACTCAGACCATTTAAACGCTGAGCAAATGCGGCGGTAAATGTCGCTGGCATATGCTGAATTAAGATAATGGGCAGTGGAAAGTTCGCTGGCAGTTTAGTCAGTACCTTTTGTAGCGCAACCGGTCCCCCCGTTGAGGTACCAATTGCCATTAATTGATAGCGCTTACCCGAAGCGGCAAATTTTGCCGGCGCTTTTGCTGAAGACGCCGTACCCGCGGTGGGTCTAGACACCGGACGTGCAGGCGCTCGCACCCCACCCGTCGGTGGTACGGTTTGCTCAGAGCCGGAAGCAGGTGACGGACGTGTAGCGCGACGCATGACCGGGCGCTTACGCGCGATCTCAAGCACGCGCTGCTGGAGTAAGTTCGTTGCCTCATCTCGATTACGCGCGATATCCTCAAACTTTTTGGGAAGAAAATCGAGTGCACCCGCTTCGAGTGCATCTAACGTCGCTTTTGCGCCATCGTGTGTTAGCGATGAGAACATCAAGATAGGTGTTGGCGTTTGCGCCATGATTTGGCGCACCGCTGAAATCCCGTCTAACACCGGCATTTCGACATCCATAGTGATCACGTCTGGCTTAAGTTGCGCGGTTTTTTCAACCGCTTCTTTGCCATTCACCGCACTATCAATCACCTCCATTCTTGGATCAGCGTTGATTATTTCACTCACGCGGCGACGGAAGAAACTTGAATCATCTACCACCAATACTTTTACTGCCATGGGCGTCCTTTTCTCTCATTAACCTGCGTAATGTTTCAACAGGTTGGGCACATCCAGAATCAGGGCGATATGACC
>NZ_MUFH01000339.1:0-2396 GCF_001996115.1 Salinivibrio sp. MA427 | reverse complement strand
ATACTGGATAGTAGGTGTTTCATTTTTGATCTCCATGTCATCAATATCGCCGACACGGTAAATCACTGCTTGCGCCTTTTCATGTCCCCGCAAACAGAAAAACGACGCAGGACAAAATCCTAGCGTCGTTTTTCTATTTTCACACAAACCAATGCGAGAGACGTCTAACTCTCTGCGATCCTGTTAAGCGCTCACGCTGAGCGCTTTCTCGCGTTTAAACGCTCACTGCACTCGCTTATTGTTGTGCGTCAACCTCTGCATAAGTCACATCCACTTGCTCACGCAGCGCTTCGAGTGTGGCAGACAAAGACATATTGCTCATCGCACGTGCAACGCGATCCGCCATTTGGCTTTGTGGGCTAATGTCTGGCATCGCTGGGTTAATCACGTTATCCAGCGCAACCACCACAATATCGCCCTGACGGTTCTGCGTCACCCCATAACTTGCGCCTGTATCGTTAGGCTGAGGCAACGAGAAAGCGAGCTCCGACACCGCTTGCTGCTGAGAAACACGATTGATCACTTGCGCATCACTGAACACATAATCACCCTGATCTAGCGTACCGGTCTGCTCAAGTTGCGCGACCAATTGGTCCGCTTTTTCTTGCGCCTGCTGACGGCCTTTTTCTGCCGCGAGCGTCGCCTGCACCTGGTCTTTTACTTCGGCAAAACTCAATTGCTTTTCAGGCTTCACATCGTCGAGACGCACCACAATCGCGTGCTCACCTGACAGCTCAATCAGCTCAGAGTTAAGGCCATTTTCACGCACATCATAGCTATCAAGCGCTTGCTGGATTTGAGGGCGCGCCATTAAGCCTTGGGCATTATCGAGCGCAAAGTAATCCGTAAACTGCACCTTCGCATTCACCGCCTCTGCGGCTGGCTCAAGGCCATTCGCCTCTTCAAACGCTACTTCAGCCAGTTGCGTTGACTGTGCATAGAAACGATCCGCCGCTTGCTCTTGTTGCAGAGCAAGACGAATGTCGTCTTTTACGTCAGACAATGGCGTAACATCGGCTGGGTCAATATCATCTAAGCGAATGATATGATAGCCGAAATCAGATTTAACTAAGCCACTAATATCGCCTTTTTGCGCCAGTGCGTAAGCGGCTTTTTCAAACGCAGGATCCATCACACCGGGTTCAATCCAATCCAATGATCCGTTTTGCTCGGCACTAAAGGTGTCATCAGAAACTTCCTTGACCAAGGTCGCAAACGCTTCACCTTGATTGAGGCGATCTAACGCTTGTTGAGCACGAGCTTTGGCGTCGTCTCCTGTTCCTTCAATTAAGATGTGGCTAACCTTACGGCGCTCTTGTGAGCCATACTGAGACTGGTTGTCTTGGTAGTAAGTGGCAATGTCTTCATCCGTGACTTGAATGTCACTGGCTAGCCCTTCACCAGTTAATTCCACATACGCGACTTTCACCATACGTGGTTGAATATAATCATCACGATTCGCTTGGTAATAGGCTTCCAGCTCCTCATCCGTTAACGACACCTGGTTGGCAAAGTCCTCAACTGGCAAGGTTAAAGTGCGCACTTCACGGCTCTGTGCTTCGAGACGGTATAAGCTTTCCAGTTCGCTAGGTAATACGAATGCAGTTGTTTGTAAGCCATTGACCAACTGCTGGCGCATTAAATCTGTGCGCATATAGTTAGCAAATTCATCTGCACTCATACCGGTTTGACGCAATGCCGCTTGATAGCGCTCGTTATTAAACTGACCCGCCTGACGGAATTGAGGCATGGCACGGATCGCCGCTTTCACTTGTGCGTCACTGACGCGTAATCCTAATTCACTGGCTTCGTGCTCTAAAAGCAAGTCATTCACCATACGATCAAGAATATTTTGGCGAAAACGTTTTACGTATTCGGGGTTACCGAGAAGCTGATTGAATTGCTCGCCCGCTTGTTGCTGCATACGTGCACGCTCATTTTGATACGCGCGATCCAGTTCCGCTCGGCTAATTTCTTTATCACCGACGGTTGCAGCAGGCGGTGTAGATCCACCGGCCAGATAACTACCGACACCGGCAAAAGCAAAGGAAAAGATAATAAGGCTTAAAATGATCTTAACCGGAAGACTATTGGTGCCTTCGCGTATACGTTCCATCATAACGGGCCGGTACTCCAACTGGTTTGGACTGGTTGTTTTTCAACTAAAAAGGCGCATCTTTTGATGCGCCTTTACGCTCTTGTGCACCGAATTATACGCGGTTGTTAGTGGCTTTGCAGCTCCAACACCCTGTCAAACGCGAATAATTCGGCACGACCTCACGTGATAATTACTCGTTTACTGCGTCTTTTAACGCTTTACCGGCTTTAAAGCCCGGTACTTTTGCAGCGGCAATATCAATTTCAGCACCGGTTTGCGGGTTGCGTCCCTTACGTGC
>NZ_MUFH01000338.1:0-2404 GCF_001996115.1 Salinivibrio sp. MA427 | reverse complement strand
ATGGGACAGGCACTTTCAAGCGAATACAGTCAGAAGCCGAAATGTCCTGTCTACTGTCCGGTTAGGCATGGAACTGCTCAGGCGACCCGACTACGAAATCACGACTCAAGACCTCTTAGCAGCGGGGGTAGTTTTAGCTCAGCAGCTCTTGAAAGATGGCTATGCATTGGCGGATTTATGAGGGGATCCCTCAGTACTGAGTGTGGCACGCATCTGTTTTATAAATTCAAAGAAACTGGTGAGTACAATATGCCAGTAGGCTTGTTCCCTGATCTTGAAGGCCTAGAAATGGAGATGCAGTATTTCAGTGACATGCGCCCCAGTTACTATTGCTTTTCCAACCAAACGAAGGAAATGACTACTGCAGAAATCATGGCCTATTTTGCCGACAAGGTGTAATTCAGGTTTACCAAGATGACAATGGGTAGCGGGGCACTGGCCCAGATAGCCGGACTGGCTTGGGCACACGGATGTTAGAAATCCCGCGACGGTTGAGGTAGCATTGCCGACATTTTTTGTGCGGTAAGAGGCATTTATGTATATCGGCTTTGACTATGGTACAGCCAATTGTTCGGTGGCGAAGATTGAAAACGGTCAGCCGACGCTGTTACGTCTAGAAGGAGACAGCTCGTTTATTCCTTCCTCCCTTGCCGCACCTACGCGCGAATCGGTGTCTGAGTATCTGTTTCGTCATCGGGGCATCAAGCCGCTAGATACGATTGGCGAGCAGATGTTGCGCCGCGCCATCCATGTAAACCGAGAGGAAAGCATTGAACTTGAGGCGGAGGACATGGCGTTTGGTCAAGCGGCGCTCGATCGTTATCTCGATGATCCGCGTGATATGTACTACGTGAAATCCCCTAAATCTTTCCTTGGCGCGTCAGGTTTACGTGATGCCCAACTGCGCTTTTTTGAAGACCTCGTATGCGCAATGATGGATAACATCAAAACCCAAGCCGAACACCAAACTCAACAGAGTATTCATGATGCGGTGATCGGTCGGCCGATTAACTTTCAAGGCCGTGGAGGCGAGGTGGCAAATCGCCAAGCCGAAGGTATTTTGCTCAATGCGGCTAAGCGGGCGGGCTTTAAACAGATTGAATTTCAGTTTGAACCAGTCGCTGCCGGCCTGGACTATGAAGCGATACTGAGCGAAGACCAAATCGTTCTTGTGGTCGATATCGGTGGGGGCACCACAGACTGTTCATTGATTGAGATGGGGCCATCATGGCGCGGTAGTAGCGATCGTAGTGCAAGTTTGTTAGCGCACAAAGGTCAGCGTATTGGCGGCAATGACCTAGATATTGCGTTGGCATTCAAACAAATGATGTTCCCGTTTGGGATGGGCAGTAAGATGGAATCTGGCATTGAGATGCCGATTACGCAGTTTTCCAACCCCATCGCGATTAACAACGTACAAGCGCAAAACGATTTCTATGCGTTTGAAAACTTGGCGGTGCTCAAAGGGCTGCACAAGCAAGCGCAAGAGCCACATAAACTGGCCCGTTTGCTTGAGGTATATCACGAGTCGTTGGGTCACAACATTGTCCGTCGTGCGGAAGAGGCAAAGATTGCGTAGTCGGATCAAGCGGCTTACCGAGCGGGCATTCAACTGTTCTCCGAGCGCGTRGACGTTGATGTAACGCGCGATAACATGATTGATGCGATTGAGGCGCCCAAACGTAAGATGATCGCCTTAGTGCACGATGTGGCCGCGCAGGCCGGTGTAAAGCCTGACGTGATTTTTATGACAGGTGGCTCGGCGCGCTCGCCCTTCTTACGGGAGGCTGTACAAGCAGAGCTCCCGAACATTCCTGTAGTGAGTGGCGACTACTTTGGCTCAGTCACCGCAGGCTTAGCGCGTTGGGCGGAAGTCTGCTTTAAGTAACCGTCGCTTGACGAACTGGGTTTGACGCTTACTTGTAATTCCTTGCGAAAGAAAAAAAGTTGTCAATAATAGGAACCCATCTTAGCGAAAACTTCCGTATTTTGACTAGAAATCATGCACCAAGGTGGGTGTGTTGGCGCGAAATAGTTTTGTTAGGACAGACTTATATCGCCAACCCAGTGTCAGTAGCCGTTTCGCTAAGCTTTGATTTTGAATGGTGGCAACTTCAATGCCGCGGTAGTGATACGGATGCGCTCGAATATAGTCGATAAACGCCGTCAGCACCCCTTGGCCGCGAACGTTGGGGGAAAATTGTAGCGAAACAATCGATAATCGCTGACTACCGATTGGGCAGTGAACCAGACAATAGCCGAGCGGGTGCTTGATAGCGGTAGAGAGCTCTGGAAAAGCGCGCGTCTGGTGACGTTGGGCTAATTGGTCATAGCCGTGGCATAGGTGGTTAAGCAGTTGCCGAGCGTTATCATCCATCGGTGTGTCTCTGGAGAGGTCGAAACG
>NZ_MUFH01000337.1:0-2421 GCF_001996115.1 Salinivibrio sp. MA427 | reverse complement strand
TCCCTTACGTGCGGCACGTTCGCGCACTGAGAAGGTACCAAAACCGACGAGTGCGACTTGATCACCTGACTTGAGTGTGTCAGAGACAGAGTCTACGAACGCATCCAGTGCTCGCCCCGCCGAGGCTTTAGAAATATCAGCACTCTCTGCAATATGATCAAATCAGTTCCGACTTATTCACTTTTTCATCCCCTTAAATAACTTCTCCGCAAATCCTATGCGCATTGCGGTTTCAATAACAGACGCTTTGTCGACGCAAGACGTTGTAAGCAACTGCCTGCCCCATGCAGACAGTACGCCAGAGCAACGTTAGCGAGCAAAAAAAACGCTGACAAGCCTTTTGCGGTCTGTCAGCGTTTTACGTTGCTTAATTTTGCTGCATGTCACTCTTTTCAGCGTCAACCAGCTCAATCCCAAGCGGATTATTCACTAATGCGATGGTTAACACGTCATCAATCCATCGTACTGGATGAATCGATAATTCTTCTTTCACATTGGCTGGAATGTCTTCCAAGTCACGCTCATTTTCTTTTGGAATCACCACCGTTTTGATCCCACCGCGCCGTGCCGCTAGCAGCTTCTCTTTCAATCCACCAATCGGAAGCACTTCGCCGCGCAGCGTGATTTCGCCAGTCATCGCTACGTCGGAGCGCACTGAGTTACCCGTGAGGCTTGAGACCAAAGCTGTACACATCGCGATGCCCGCGCTGGGGCCGTCTTTCGGTGTCGCACCTTCTGGAACGTGCACATGGATGTCACGCTTTTCATAGAAGTCGCTATTAATCCCCAACTTATCGGCTCGGCTACGCACCACTGTCATGGCCGCTTGCACCGATTCTTGCATCACATCACCCAATRAGCCGGTATGTGTCAGTTTACCTTTACCAGGCATGGACTCGGTTTCAATCGTTAACAGATCACCGCCCACTTCGGTCCAAGCGAGACCGGTAACTTGACCGATACGATTTTGCTCATCGGCTTTACCATAATCGAAGCGACGCACACCCAAATAGTCGGATAGATTGTCATTGGTTACCGTGACTTGCGTTAGGTCTTTATCGAGCAAAATTTCTTTAACCGTTTTACGGCACAGCTTAGAAATTTCACGCTCTAGATTACGCACGCCCGCTTCACGAGTGTAGTAACGAATAATGCCGATAATCGCCGAGTCTTCGATAGTGATCTCGTGCGGCTTCAAACCATTCCGTGAAACTTGTTTATCCACTAAATGACGCTTGGCAATATTCAATTTTTCATCTTCGGTGTAACCCGATAGACGAATCACTTCCATCCGATCCAACAATGGGCCAGGGATATTCATCGAGTTCGATGTTGCTACAAACATTACATCAGAAAGGTCATAGTCCACTTCTAAGTAATGATCGTTGAAGGCGTTATTTTGTTCGGGATCCAACACTTCTAACAACGCAGAGGAAGGATCGCCACGCATGTCAGAGGAGACTTTATCGATCTCATCCAACAGAAATAGTGGGTTACGCACGCCAACTTTTGACATTTTCTGGATCAATTTACCGGGCAACGAACCGATGTAGGTACGACGGTGACCTCGGATTTCCGCTTCATCGCGAACCCCGCCCAGTGCCATACGGGTATATTTACGTCCCGTCGCCCGAGCGATAGATTGCCCCAAAGACGTTTTACCGACCCCCGGAGGACCGACTAAACAAAGAATCGGACCTTTTAGTTTTTTCATCCGATTTTGAACCGCAAGATACTCCAAAATCCGGTCTTTGACACGCTCAAGGCCGTAATGATCGGCATTCAATACTTCTTCAGCGCGCGCTAAATCTTTCTTCACTTTCGAGCGTTTCGCCCAAGGTACGCTGATCATCCAGTCAATATAACTGCGCACCACTGTGGCTTCGGCAGACATCGGCGACATCATTTTAAGCTTTTGCAGTTCTTGCTCGGTTTTTTCCCGTGCTTCCTGCGGCATTTTTGATTCTTCGATTTTCTGCTTCAGCGTTTCAAACTCATCCGGCGCATCGTCTAGCTCACCCAGTTCTTTCTGGATGGCCTTCATTTGCTCGTTGAGATAATACTCGCGCTGGCTTTTTTCCATCTGTTTTTTGACGCGACCACGGATCCGCTTTTCGACTTGCAGCAAGTCAATCTCAGATTCCATCATCGTCATCAGATATTCTAGACGCTCGGAAATATCAACAAGCTCAAGAACTTGTTGCTTATCTTCAAGCTTAAGCGGCATATGGGCCGCAATGGTATCAGCGAGACGGGCCGCCTCTTCAATCCCATTTAGCGACGTCAGTACTTCCGGCGGAATCTTTTTATTGAGCTTAATAAAGCCTTCAAACTGGCTGATCGCCGTCCGTACCAAGACTTCTTGCTCGCGCTCATCCAAACTTGGCGTGGTTAGATAATCAGCTTGCGCGGTGAAGAAAT
>NZ_MUFH01000336.1:0-2422 GCF_001996115.1 Salinivibrio sp. MA427 | reverse complement strand
TGATTCGATACTACCAATGGCAACGGCACTAAAGCGCACTACAAATGCTGCCAGCAAGGCAACCATGGTCCCTGACAGTACCAGCCCTGGCCGGCCCCATCCGTAGGCGGTGGCAACATCATTAATGACATGATCACCGCGCGTAAGCACCAGCATTACCCCGATAGCGAGCACGGTGCCGGGTACCGCATAGCCCATAGATGCCAGACGCATTGGTGCAACACTAATACCATCACCACGTAAGCGACGATAGACATTCACTGTCCACGCAATAGCCACCGCAATAACAGCCGCCAACGTCGAGGTATAAAAGCTGTTATAGCTAAACGCGGCGAAATCACTGATGGCATTTTTTTCATAGTAGTGCCATGCGTACATCACCAACTGTAAAAGCGGTAAGATAAAAGCCAATGATAATAGGCTCCAGCACCAGACTACTACGCCTACTTTACGCCAGCCTCGCAAAGGCGTTTTCTCGATTGCGTCACTGCTTGAGCTTGGACTAAATTGAGCTTGTTTACGTCGTCCATAACGCTCGGCACTGATTAAAAGAAAAATCGCCACCAGCATTATCGCGGATATTTTAGCTGCTGCCGTTAAGCTTGAATAACTCAACCAAGTATCATAGACCGCCGTGGTCAGTGTGCTAACGGCAAAATAATTGACTGTACCAAAGTCGCCCAAGGCCTCCATCGCCACCAGCGACGCGCCAACGGCAATGGCGGGCCGGGCTAGCGGCAAAGAAATTCGGCGAAAACTCTGAAGTGGCGAGCAACCCAACAGGCGGGCAGAATGGGTCAAGGTCACACTTTGCTCCATAAAAGCAGCGCGTGTTAATAAGTAAATATAAGGGTACAGCACCAGCGCTAAGACAAAGCAAGCCCCCGTTAGCGTGCGCATATCGGGGAACCAATAATCGGTCACGCTTTGCCATTCAAAGGCATACCGTAAAGCGCGCTGCAACGGCCCAGCATAATCAAACCAGTCCGTATAGATATAACCGATAATATACCCGGGCATCGCCAGCGGTAGGACCATCGCCCATTGCAATTGTCGGCTGCCAGGTACCTGATACATCGCCAGCATCCACGCTGTCGGGACACCCAGTATCATCGCAATCGCGACCACACCAACCACTAACAGACTGGTATTTAGGGTATAGGTAGGGAGCACGGTCTGGAACAGGTGAGGAAAAATATCACCTGTATCACCAACCGCGGTGTAAAAGATCGCTAAGATCGGCAAAACCAGCAACAGGGCTAGGCCCCAGCTGCTGGTTTTTATAATGGGTAATCTATCTCGCATGGCCTACTACATTAAGGCGTCAGAGAAAGACAACAGGGCGGTGGTCGCCCCTATGCGATGGTTTACAGGTCGAACTGAACTTCATCCAACAGCTTCACTGATTGGGCATAGTTATCAGCAATCGCCTCTAACGGCATTGGGTCGTGCTTATAATCCCCCCAAGATGCCACTAGCTCAGACTTCTCGACACCCGCTTTCACCGGCTCTTCGAAGTTAACCTCAGCATACATATGCTGCGCTTTGTCTGACGTTAAAAATTCCATAAGTTTAAGCGCGTTTTCTTGGTTCGGTGCGTACTTCGCCATCGCCATACCACTCACATTGACATGTGTCCCATGAGTATTCTGGCCCGGATRATTTAGATAAACCGCTTCCGCCCACGCTGTTTGCTCTTCATCGTTTAGCATCTTACCTAGGTAATAGCTATTCCCTAGCGACACATCACAGAGCCCTTCTTTAATCGCTTTTACTTGCGCGCGATCGTTACCTTGTGGTTTACGCGCGAGGTTGTCTTTAACCCCTTCTAGCCATTCTTTGGCTTTCGCTTCACCATGGTTTTCAATGATAGCGGACACAAGAGAGACATTATAAGGGTGTTTGCCTGAACGGGTACAAATCTTGCCTTTCCATTCGGGTTTTGCCAAGTCAAGATAGTCAAAATCGTCACCTAACTCGCCAACTCGCTCCCGAGAAGAGTATACCGCACGTGCACGCGTTGTCAGCGCTACCCACTTATCTTCACTATCACGAAACTGTTCAGGCACATTGCTATCAATCACATCGCTTTGAACCGCTTGCACCACATCTTGGTTTAACAGCTCTTTAAGGCGTGAAATATCAACCGTAAGAAGGACATCTGCTGGGCTATATTCGCCTTCCTGCTTGACCTTTTCTGCCATGCCTTTTTTAGCAAACTTAACGTTTACCTTGATGCCAGTCTCTTCAGTACATCGCTTTGAACCGCTTGCACCACATCTTGGTTTAACAGCTCTTTAAGGCGTGAAATATCAACCGTAAGAAGGACATCTGCTGGGCTATATTCGCCTTCCTGCTTGACCTTTTCTGCCATGCCTTTTTTAGCAAACTTAACGTTTACCTTGATGCCAGTCTCTTCAGT
>NZ_MUFH01000335.1:0-2427 GCF_001996115.1 Salinivibrio sp. MA427 | reverse complement strand
CGCAATATGGAAGGAAGAGTAATGTGTAAATCTCGCCTGTTTACCTGTGTAAACCAACCCTCGGATATTGAGCTGCTTCAACCCGCACAAAGGCTAGAGCATGTTGATCTTTCTACATTTGATACGCCTACGGATCTTCTTCGCGCTTTTGAGTTACAGCCGCCGGACTGGGTAGTGCTTGATATTGATTTAGACACTATGTGTACCGAAGCGATTATTCGTGTGATGGGAGAATATCGACATACCCATTGGGCGTTAATAAGCAATGGTGCACCGAATCCCGCTTGGAATGCGCGAGTACAGGACTGTGCGGCARCTGTTTTTCGGCGACCGCTAGATGGTAAATCGGTTCAGACGTTGCTTATTGATCGCTTAGACACGCGCTTTGTTTCACATCAGACCGCAATCCCAGTGCTCAAAAGCCAAGCAAATCAATATGGTTATCTGTTGGGCTCGTCTGAGCCAATGCGATTGCTATATCACCGACTTCAACGGCTTGGACCAACGGATGCAAATGTATTGATTGTTGGTGCGAGCGGCGTGGGGAAAGAGCATGTAGCGAAAACACTGCATAGTTTGAGTCAACAAGCTGCCGCCCCTTTTATGGCCATCAATTGCGGTGCGCTGAGTCCGGAATTGATAGAGAGTGAATTGTTTGGTCATGTAAAAGGGGCGTTTACTGGGGCGCACCAAGATCACCAAGGTATTTTTTATCAAGCCGAGGGGGGAACAGTATTCCTTGATGAAATAACCGAGATGCCTCAAACACTTCAGGTAAAGTTGCTGAGGGTGCTGGAATCTGGTGAATATCGCCCTGTTGGTGCGACAAAGAATCAAACGGCCAATGTGCGTTTAGTAGCGGCCACGAACCGAGATACAGATCAGGCAATCATTCAGGAAAAACTTCGTGAAGATATCTATTATCGCCTTGCGCAATTTATTGTCACCGTCCCGCCTTTATGCGAACGAGGTGATGATATTCATGCACTTATCACGCATTTTCTCGCTGAACTTAATCATCACTATAATGCGCAAACTAGCCTAAGTGCAGAAGCTTTAAGCGTACTGACTCAGCATCGTTGGCCGGGTAATGTGCGAGAGCTGAAACATGCAGTTGAGCATGGTTTTCTATTAAGTAGTGGACACATTGAGGTGTCGGACTTACCTACAACGGTTGTTCGCAAGGATGATAAGATGACCGCTTCCTGCTTTATCCCTGAAGGAATGACACTCTCAGAACTAGAGCAGATGGCAATCAAACAATCTCTGGCTCGGTACAATGGTAATCGTCAACGCACAGCGGCTGCATTGGGGATAAGCCCGAAAACACTTTACAACAAATTACAGCATTGAATCGATATCGAGTGAAATAAAGCGGGTGATATAGCGCATACAGTAGACAAGTAACGGCGCGCAAGGGATCGCGCACCGTTTCGCAGAAGCAGTTTGGGCGTGTTCTAGTCTGATTAAGCTTTATTTTTTTTACTTTGTTGCCGTTGGCGCTGTTTCTTTAATTCGCGACGTTGCTCAATGACTTTTCTCGCTTCACCGCCGACGTGTTGTTCACCCCGTTCACGTGCGAGGCGAACTTGATATTCTCGTTCACGAAACGCAGCTTTTTGCGCGTCGGTGTGTTTATCGATACATTTTGGACAGGAGACGCCTTGTTCATAGTGCTCGCTTTCCATGTCTGCTTGGGTTATTGGCAGACGACAAGCGTTACACATTGCGTAAGAGCCTTTTTCTAATTCATGATTAACGGCAACTCTGCTATCAAAAACATAACATTCACCGTTCCATAAGCTCTCACTTTCAGGCACCTCTTCAAGATACTTTAGGATCCCGCCCTCGAGGTGATATACCTCATCGAAGCCTTTTTCTTTCAAAAATGCCGTCGACTTTTCACAGCGGATCCCGCCAGTACAGAACATCGCCACCTTTTTGTGGGTACTGGGGTCAAGTTGCTGCTCGACATAGTCCGGGAATTCGCGAAAGCTATCCGTATGCGGGTTAACGGCGCGTTCAAAGGTACCGATCTCAATTTCGTAATCGTTGCGCGTATCAATCACCAACACATCCGGATCGCTGATTAATGCGTTCCATTCGGTCGGTTTGACATAGGTGCCGACACTTTGGCGTGGGTCAATGCCTTCCACGCCCATGGTGACGATTTCTTTTTTCAGTTTTACCTTGGTACGACTAAACGGCTGGCTGTCTTCAAACGATTCTTTATAGTCAATATCGGCCAGGCGTGGGTCGTTTTTAAACCACGCAAATAGCGCATCCATATTTTCTCGTGTCGCAGCGACTGTACCATTGATGCCCTCGTGAGCGAGAAGGAGTGTACCGCCTATCTGATTGGCTTCCATTACCTCAAGCAATGGCGCTTGCAAAGACTGATAGTCTTCAAGGGTGACAAATTTGTAC
>NZ_MUFH01000334.1:0-3043 GCF_001996115.1 Salinivibrio sp. MA427 | reverse complement strand
GGGTTTTAATATTAAAAAGGCGAATAAAATCATCCACCGCCATCACTTCATCGCGCGGCTGAATTTTGCCCCAGTGCGTCAGTTTATCGAGCGCGCTGAGTGACATGTTGTCTTTCACCGATAACCCCAGCACCAAGCCCTCGCCTTTGCGGTCTTCAGAGATATAAGCAATGCCATTGGCCAGTGCATCTTGCGGGCTAACCGGATTAATCACCTTGCCATCCAGCCGAATCGTGCCTGCCTCGCGCGGCATGGCGCCATAGATAATTTTCATTAACTCCGTACGCCCAGCCCCCATCAGACCCGACACGCCTAAAATTTCACTGCGGTGCAGCTGAAAACTCACCTCTTCCACTCCATGACCCGTGACACTCTCCACCTCAAGGCTTATTCCATCAGGGGCGACGTCGCTTCGCGGGTATTGCTCCKCAAGTTTACGGCCCACCATCATCTCAATCAGGCCGTCTTCATCGGTATCACTGACGGCACATTCACCAATAAACTTGCCGTCGCGTAACACGGTGATCCGATCGCAAATCTCAAAAATTTCTTTTAAACGGTGCGATATATACACAATGCCGCAGCCTTGCGCACGTAACTCNTCTCAGTGTCGGTCAGCGCATCGGTTGGCTCATCCATAATGATCACCTGCGACTCAAACGACAGTGCTTTAGCAATTTCCACCATTTGCTGCTCGCCCAGGCTAATGCTCCCCAGAGGCGTCGAACCGCGCGCGTTAACATTTAACCGCGCCAGCAGCTTATCCGCCTCTTCAACCATTTTGACCCAGTCAATCTTGCCAAAACGATTAGTAAATTCACGACCCAGAAAAATGTTTTCGGCAATGGTCAACTCTGGGATCAAATTGAGCTCTTGATGAATAATACTGATCCCCGCTTGCTGCGAATCGCGTGGCCCTTTAAACGAGACAGGTGTGCCTTGGTAATTCACCTCACCGCTATCGGCGTGATAAATCCCGGTTAACACCTTCATCAAGGTGGATTTGCCCGCGCCATTCTCGCCCAATAACGCCATCACTTGGCCGGGATACACATTCAAGCTCGCCTCATCTAACGCGCGAACCCCAGGAAAGGTTTTTACGACTTGGCTGAGCTGTAAGATAGGTTGCGTCATCGTGGTTACTCGCTTAGGCCCACCTAAAAGGTGACACCGGCTTGAAAAATCACATTGGCATAAGGCGTACATTCACCGGTGCGCACCACCGCTTGGCTCTGCGCCGTACGTGCTTTAAATGCCTCGTGGCTGATAGTGGTCACCCCTATCGGCTGTTGGCGTGCAGCATTTTCTTGTTCTAATCGCCCAAGCAATGCCTGGTGCAGCGCTGGGCTCACCACTGCGAGCTCTTCCGCAATCACCACAGATTCAATGCAAGCGTGCGTTAACACCGCCTCGACCGTCTGCATAAAGCTCGGCACGCCATCAGTCAGCGCCAAATCAATGCGCGACACCGAGCTTGGGATCGGAAGCCCCGCATCACACACCGTAAACTCATCGGTATGTCCCACTTGCGTAACCAGCTGTGCGAGCTTTGGATGGAACAAACCATGCTTATTCATTCATCACCTTCTCACTCTCGATTGGATCATTCAGCGCTTACACCCCACTCAACGCGGATACGCCTTCTTTTATCGCGCTTTCTCGCAGAAAACACGCCATCGAAACGTTTCGATATTAAATAAATAATAAACGGCGATATAAAATTCACCATAAGCAAGATACACAGATGTGAAGCAGATCGACTATTGATATCGCAGTCACTAGCAAAGAGAGGGGAAGATCACACTAGGGGGGTTGGGAGAGATAGAGACTAGAGACTAGAGACTAGAGACTAGAGACTAGAGACTAGAGACTAGAAAGAGCTTAGGGGACGGAATACGGAATACGGAATACGGAATACGGAAAAAGTGTATCGTGCCTGTCCCCGCTCTTCCCCAGATTACTGAATACAGAGTACAGAAAAAGCAATAGCCCCAATGCGAGCACGAGGCGGCTCGATCTAGTCTCTCGTCTCTAGAAGCGAAGCGTCTCGGTTCTCTTCCTTCTCCGGCTGATCACTCAAACCCGGTACCGCCTGGCAAAATGTGCACTCTTCATTATCCACCGAGGCACCGCCCGCCTCCACATAACGAATCCGGTGACTGCCTTTGTCCCGATTGGCAGATACGGCAAAGCGCCGTTGGTCACGCTCAGGTATCGTCTTTTCTGTGTCATGATCGGCCATGACTTACCTCCTACAAATACCGAGAACCGCCTAGCTGTATGTTAACGGAGCGACACTAAATAGCCTAACCAAAAGTGCCTGTCCCGATAACGCTAGTATTCTGTAAGCGAAGCGCTCTGTATTCAAGATCTCGAATACCGATGACGGAATACAGAGTACAGAAAAAGCAAGACCCCGATGCAAGCGCGATCTGCTCTATTTAGTCTCTAGTTTCTAGAAGCGAAGCGTCTCGTCTCTTTCCCGTATTCTGTAAGCGAAGCGCTCCGTATTCAAGATCCCGAGAACCGATGACGGAATACAGAGTACAGAAAAAGCAAGACCCCGATGCAAGCGCGATCTGCTCTATTTAGTCTCTAGTTTCTCGAAGCGAAGCGTCTCGTCTCTTTCCCGTATTCTGTAAGCGAAGCGCTCTGTATTCAAGATCTCGAATACCGATGATGAAAAAGTATCGTGCCTGTCCCGATAAATTCCGCCTGTCCCGATAAATTCCGTCGTGTAATGCTGAACGTGAGTCAGCACTCATGATTAAAAATCAATCAATAGAAATTAAAGAGCTGAATCACAAGGTCCCTTTCAGCAATTTGCCTGTTCAAATAATAAGCGTAGCCTTTGGCTGAAACGATTCAGCCAAAACATAAAAAAGAGAGGAACTACGATGAAAATCAAAAAAACCCTAGCGACTGTTGCCCTACTAGCACCTGTTTACGCCCTTTCAGCAGAGTTTGTACTCACCGACAGCGCGACTAACACCTACGTGGATCAGTGGACAACATCTGCTCAAAAGTTAGGAATGAACACAAC
>NZ_MUFH01000333.1:0-2442 GCF_001996115.1 Salinivibrio sp. MA427 | reverse complement strand
GTATTTGCTCTACAACAAGAGGATTTTCTGCGAAGAAGTAGAAAATACTACTAATGGCTGCAGCAATGGTGCCAACTTCGCCAGCGGTCCAGTTGCGTAAAATGCTGACAATTTCCGCTTCGTGAAGGTGGCGCGTTTCGCCATTCACTGTGACTGTTTCATGCATTAGGCGGCATGTATTGTCGTCTTTGGCTGAGCCTGATTGTCTGCGAACGTCGAGCTGTTCATGAATCAATGTTTCAAACTCATCTGCCTTTTGCTTTAACGTTGCTCTATCGTTATTCACAATGGCCTGCTGGTTGGCTTCAAGCCATTCGCCTAGTGTTCCTGTTAGCGATTCTGGCCAACCGAGAAAGGCGCACTGAATATGTAATGCAAAAGGCTTTGCGATTTTACTGACCACATCCAATGCCGTATTCGGTGTAATTCTGCTAATAATAGCCTGAGCAATTTGCCGACAAGTGGGTTCAAAATCCCGTAAGTGATCAGCCTTAAAGTACGGCTCAATCACTTCTCGAAAAATACCATGCTCTGGCGGATCCATGCCGTTTGGAACCGACAAGTGGGAGCCTGCTGCATTGCTGAACGTTTCATGATCTTCGATAACCGAGCGGACATCGCTATGCGTTAGTACCGCATGACCTAACATCTCGCTTTGGGCAACAGGACACTTTTGCCTAAGCTCATCAAGTGACGCAATTTGATCCTGCTGTTCGGAAGGCTCCCAATGACAATTTTTCATACAATCTCCTGATTAATCGTACAAGGCAATCTGGCCTCTTCATATTAAACCACTTTGGAGTAGCGATTTTGACCGTGATTTAGGTACTCATCGAAACAGGCACAAATGCTGCGTACCCAGAGGCGGCCTATTTCTGTGACGCGGAGTTTTTTGTCGGATACGTCGACCAAGCCGTCTTCAATAAACGGTTTCAATAGCGGTATGGCTTCAGCAAAGTGTGCCCAGAAATCGTCGATATTCCACTCGGCTTTAAAAATTTCTATATCGATCTCAAAGTGGCATATGACTTGTGAAATAAGTGCTGCCCGCACTTTGTCTTCGTCGTTCAATGCCATGCCTTTAACAATGGGCTTTTGTCCGTCATCTATTATTTTGTAGTAAGCTGGTAGCTCTTTTTCATGCTGCCATAGCACACCATTAACCTGGCTAATAGAGGACACGCCCAAGCCTAGTAATGCGTCCTAACCGCCTGTGGTGTAACCCTGGAAGTTACGCTGTAAGCGACCTTCGCGTTGGGCAATGGCTAAGCCGTCGTCTTTTTTAGCAAAGTGATCCATGCCAATAAACTGATAGCCCGCGTCGTTGAGCTGAGTAATGGCTTGTTCGAGCAAGCTTAACTTAACTGACGGCTGTGGAATGGACTCTTCCGATATTTTCTTCTGCCCAGCGAAGCGCTGTGGTAAATGCGCGTAGCTAAATACGGAAATACGATCGGGGCTCATTTCAATGACCTGCTCTATCGACTTCTTAAAGGTCTCCGGGCGCTGGTACGGCAGGCCATAAATTAAGTCGAGGTTAATTGAGTCAAAGCCCAGTTCTTTGCTGAGTTTTAACTGATGTGCAATAAGATCGACATCCTGCACGCGGTTAATGGCAATTTGTACCTTCTTATCAAAGTCCTGTACGCCATAACTGACACGGTTAAATCCAAGATCACGCAGGTGATACAGTTTTTCATCGCTGCAACTGCGCGGATCTATTTCAATGCTCACCTCTGGGTTTTCGGCAAAGGTAAAATGTTGATGAATCGAGCTCATCAGTCGTGTCAGTTGTTTCTCGGTCAAAAAGGTAGGCGYTCCCCCGCCTAAGTGAATTTGACGAATTTTCTTGTTTTTAACTGATGGCTGATACATCGCCATTTCTTGTGCKAGGTAGTCTAAGTATTTGTCTGCTTTATGCTGGTGGCGGGTAATAATCTTGTTACAGCCACAGTAATAGCAGAGTTTATGACAAAATGGTAAGTGTAGATATAAGCACAGTTCATCGCCGGTCGTCTTCAGTGCATTGGCGATGCGATCTTGAGAAAACTGTTCAGACAACATTAATGCCGTCGGATATGATGTGTATCTGGGGCCGTTAATATTGTATTTTTCGATTAACTTCTTATCCCAAATGATTGTGCTCATAACTACCTATTGACGTGCTTCAAAATAGCTTAACTAATTGAGAGGTATTGTTTCACTTTTCTCTTTGTAAATAAAATCACTAAAACGATCACCGATTAAATAAATAATCTTTGGTAGCTTTTGGTGTACCTCGATAGTGTCTAAAAAATTTTTGAGATGTAACCCTAATTCGGTATTTCCTTTTACCATTAATTTTCGGTTGAAAAATAACGTATCAGGGTCAACCTTGTTGTAGATCAATAAAATAAGCGCATCACCGGTTGCTGATAGCGTTACGTCAGGTTCCTGAGGCCC
>NZ_MUFH01000332.1:0-2444 GCF_001996115.1 Salinivibrio sp. MA427 | reverse complement strand
CGATATACCCGCGCTTCTTGCCACCATTGACGACTGGATTTGGGGCCCACCGCTTTTATTGTTATTAACCGGTACCGGGCTCTTTTTTACCGTTCGCTTGGGCTTGCTCCAATTCCGCCGTTTGCCCTTTGCGCTCAAGCAAATATTTAAACCTTCTGATGCAAGCAGCCAAGGCGATGTCTCTGGTTTTGCCGCGCTATGTACCGCATTATCTGCCACCATTGGTACCGGTAATATTATCGGGGTTGCCACAGCAATTTCGTTAGGGGGCCCAGGCGCACTATTTTGGATGTGGTTAGCCGCTTTTTTAGGGATGGCGACCAAATACGCTGAGTGTTTACTGGCGGTGAAATACCGCGAAACCGATCATAAAGGTAATATGCTTGGCGGGCCGATGATGTACCTATCCAAAGGCGCCGGCAAGCCGATATTAGCCAAATTATTTGCCTTATTCGGCATCGGCGTGGCTTGTTTTGGTATTGGCACTTTCCCACAGGTGAACGCCATTAGTAGCGCCGCGACCCATTTGTTTAATATTCCCACCGTTGCCGTCGCCGCTATCCTTACGGTGCTAGTGGCGTTAGTGACTATCGGAGGCGTGAAATCTATTTCGGCCGTCGCCGCCAAAATCGTTCCTGTGATGGCCGTATTATACGTCGCTGCCTGCTTGTGGGTACTCGGCGCCAATATATCCCAATTACCCCATGCGGTTGGCCTGGTGTTTGAGTCCGCGTTTAACGGCATGGCAGCCACCGGCGGCTTTGCTGGGGCCGGTATGATGCTCGCCATTCAATCAGGGATTGCCCGTGGTGTGTTCTCTAACGAGTCTGGCTTAGGGAGTGCCCCCATTGCCGCGGCGGCCGCTAAAACCGACTCGTGCGTTGAGCAAGGGTTGGTATCAATGACAGGCACCTTTATCGATACCTTAGTGATTTGTACCATGACAGGGTTAACGTTAATTTTAACGCAATCATGGTCAGGCGAATTAGCGGGAGCAGCAATGACATCGCATGCCTTTGCCGTGGGCATGGAGAGCAGCGTTGGCCCTATGTTAGTGAATATCGGCCTACTCTTTTTCGCCTTCACGACGATTTTAGGCTGGCACTACTATGGCGAGCGCTGCGTCGCGTACTTGTTTGGCAAAAAAGCGATTTATATCTATAAACTATTCTTTATCGGCTTGATTGCATCTGGTGCCTTTATTCAACTGAATACGATCTGGATTCTTGCCGATATTGTTAATGGCTTAATGGCGGTCCCCAACCTCATAGGTTTGTTACTGCTACGTAAAGTCGTGATTGAAGAGACCCAAGCGTATTTTTCGTCACAAGACAGTGATCAGGCCAGCGAGATAGCGCAACCCTGTTCACAATCATCATGATCGCGTGACAGTTACTTTGTACAAAAAAGCCGGTTCATAGACTGAACCGGCTTGTTGTGCATATGTGGGGCGAGAGGGATTAAGCGTATTGACGCTCAGCTTCCTCAATCCCTAACTTACCAAGAATTGCTTGAGGATTGATAAAGTGATTCACCCGCACCTCGTGCTCTACCTTGTCACCCACCGCGACGAATTCATAGTTCAGTGATTGCGTGGCTTGCTTATCCCATACACCATCACCGAAATAGATTCGACGATCAAAATACACACCGTAATCTTGTTTGGCTCGAAATGCCGCCAACGCCATGACTTCACTCCGGCTCATGGCATCGGAGCAAGATGAAAATACAATGCCGTCGATATTAAAACCTGCCGCTTTTAACTTCATCCGTGCGGTTTCTTCCCACCCGCCGGTGGCAATGGCTAATTCAACCGAGGGCACATGGCGCATGTGTTCTACAAATTCCACCGCGCCGGGAATTGGCGCTAAGCCTTTCTCTGCAATCCTAACCGCCAACTTTTGCCTAAACACCCGTTTGATCTCTCTAAACAGCCTGATCTTGTCATGGTTGAGTCCATGGGTGTCGATTAACTCTTCGATGATCCCCGCATCGGTCACATTGGTGTAGCTTCCCCAATTATCTGGAACCGCTAAACCTGTGACTTCATCAATCGCCTGGCTGAAACACTCGTGGTCCATTTGGCAGCTGTCTACCAGCGTACCGTCCACGTCTAACATAAATAAGTTTTTCACGCACATTTCCTCAAATCCCGTTGTGTCCCACAAGTGACCGACTTGTGATTTGATCGGGCGCTTTGCCGTTCTTGATCTTCGTTTTTTATCAACACAACAGGCATTATAACATTATTTTTACATTCTGGACGACTATCGGGCGACATCATACGCCCCTATTCACTCAGCGCAACGCCACCGCGAGAAATAACCGGGCCCAACAAAATTTTTGAACAAGTTTAACGAATTTATACGCTGGTTTTACCGTGTCGTTTCTCTACACTCTAGCGTGTGCTGAATCACGCCAACCCATTTTAAGGAGAAATATAT
>NZ_MUFH01000331.1:0-2444 GCF_001996115.1 Salinivibrio sp. MA427 | reverse complement strand
CTCGGATAGGAAAAAGCTGATTCTTCTAAAGGGTTGTAATGTGCCCAGCCGTGATCTCGAAGTGTGCGAACAGATGGAGAGAGTCCCTGTTCTCCTGCTGCTTTCATCAGTGCTATGGGACTATGATCGAATGTGGTATGTCCTTGATTATGAAGTTCTTCCCGCCAGATGGGCCAAAGCGGATTTTCGAGGTGGCATCCCAATACCACGTAGGCAAAAGCATGAGGCTTGAGAACTCTTTGAATGTTTGCTGCAAACTGGTTCAGATCCTGGATAAATGGCAACACTTCATGCGACAACACCAAGTCGACAGACTGATCGACAACTTTCTGCCATTCGTTCTCTCGCAAAATTTTGGCAGATGCCCCCTCACGCTGTAGACGTGCTTGGGCTATATCCCGTGCAGTTTTCATTGGCTCTACACCGATCAGGTGCAATGCCTTGAACTTTTTCCTTGAGAGTGAGAGAAGGCCACCTTGATGACAACCAATATCAAGAATTGTCCCTCCCTCATCAATCACGCGATCAGCTTTAACATGGCCTAATAGCGCAAGCCAAAAAAGCTTATTCCTCTTTTCTAGGGACGAATCTTCATCTCTACCAAACATGAAAATGTGTTTGATTTCAGCCATAGTTTATGGGCAACGCTGAGGGGCACAACTGCGAGCTTGTACGTCACCTGCTGTAGGGTCAATTCCGAAATGAGTTACGAAGAGGTCAAGTGATTTTTCGAAGGCCGCTTCCAGGTTGGCTCGATCTTCAGGCCCTCGCATACCAAAATAGGGGAAGTGATGTAAAAACTCTCCGAAAAGTATTTCACAATCTCTGGCATATGCGCGAGTATCAAGAATATGCGCGTGCCAAAACTCATCAATAGGGCCTGTAGGACATATTTTTTTTTCAGGGTAGCGCATATTTAGCGCAAGAAATTTCCGGTAAAGATCCTCAACTTCCCGGCAGAATTCGACTGTCCAGCCGTATTCCTCAACAAATTTCCGATTCAACATCGAGAAGTCAAGCGCTGCAACTTTCTCTAGCGCCGCAGACAGCTCAGAGTCTTTAATTATAAGCGACTGAGACTCTTCAAAACTCAGTGCAGTTGATGGAGTTACACCCATATACTTTTTCCTTGTATGTACGGTTTACGATGTAAGATGTATGTACAATTATACTCATAACTTTTACAAAGTTCAAACCAGTTTACAGGGAGCCTCTGGTTAACTCGCCAGAATTTGCGATAACTTCAGCCTAACGTCTGATTTCAGGGGATTATCATACAACAACTGTCTTTCACGGATGCCGAAAAGATCCACAAGAAACGAAAAACGCGTCGCCTTTGAAGGCAGCCGTTACGATCATCAAGACGCCGACGGCCAGAGTGTGGTCTCGAAACGCGCTCAAGACTACCCGCCTATTCGCCGTGCCATGGTACAGACCCACCCTGAAACCGGCCAAGAAGTGCTATTTATTAACGAGCAATTTACTCGCGCGATTGCCGACTGGCCAGAGGCTGATAGCCAACAACGGCTGGCGACACTGTTCAGTCAAGCACGCCAATCGAAATATCACGTTCGTTTTCGCTGGCAAAAGCATTCGGTGGCGATCTGGGATAATCGCGCCACCCAACACTACGCAGTAACCGATTATGGCGACGCGCCCAGACGATTGCACCGCGTCACCGTTCAGGGTGACAGTGCTCAGTAACATCTTATGGCGCTCAGACGCGGGTATATTGATACAGATTGTTGCGATGCTCATAAAGCATGATTTGGCTTTGCAGCCGAAACCCTAGCTTTTCAAGCAAACGGTTTGAAGGTTGGTTGTCCGGTAAGGTCACCGCCTGAACCGTAGTCAGTCCGCTCGCTAACAGAGTTGCTTCAAGCACCGCCTCGGCGGCTTCTGTGGCGTATCCTTGCCCGGTATAACGCGATAAAAACGCGTAGCCTAAATCTGGATATGCCAACTCATCGCGCTTGAGCACACCGCACATGCCGATGGGCTCACCATCTTCCCGCCGTTCCACCAGATTTAAACCAAAGCCATGTGCTTGATAACTTGCGAGCGGCCCGTGACGGAGATACTCGATCGCATCTTGCTCAGTACGCACCTTTTTATCCGCGATATAGCGTATAAACGACGCATCATTAAGCAGCTCCACAATAAACGGCGCATCGTCGAGTGTAAACTGTCGCACATTGAGCCTTTTTGACCGGCATATCAGTGTCATAAACCATTTACCTACTGAAACATCCTATCGCGCCATAATCGCATATTGGCACGAATAAGTATTTAGGCTGGCAGCCAACACTGATAAAAATCGGTCTTCGCGTGTTTGGGGTTGGCGCGAACAAATTCCCAGCCGTGCTGGCGGTAAAAGGTTAACGCACGATGGTTATCACGGCTTACAGATAGCAACGCTCGGCGACACCCCGCGTCTGCTAAGG
>NZ_MUFH01000330.1:0-2447 GCF_001996115.1 Salinivibrio sp. MA427 | reverse complement strand
CCTTTACAACTTAATGTCGATAAGGGCGGAATCTATCGTTTTCGCGCCAATCTGTTCACCCAAAACGACGAACCCGTTGCGTTTCTCACCACCAAAAAACGGCTTCAGGAAGGCGATCACACTGTTGAATTAAAAGCGTTTAAGCAAACGTTACTCGGCTTCGATAAGCAGTGGCAGCTAAAAAATATCGTGATTGAACGCATGTCAGGCTCCCCCGGCGAGCGAGCACAATTTGGTATCAGTCCGAAAGACACCTATTCATTGGGCGTCTTTGACATTGACCAATTGTCGGACACACCCTATCAAATGTCCGAGCAAGAGCGTATGCAACTCGAGTTTTTACAACACGCCGCGCGTTAGCGTTGAACACGATGACGATCTGGGTGGCTTATTGAGCATTCGCCCATTCGCGTGCCGTTGCAATACAGCGACGCACCACTTGGGCAGTATTCGTGCGTTGCCAAGCCAGCACCACTTGGCTACTCAAAGGCATCTGTGCCAGCGACAGCACAGACACGTGGTCACTCAACTGGGTGGTTAGCGAAGCGGGAACCAAGGCCACGCCAAAACCCGCTGATACCATTGCGGTTGCGGAATGGAGTTGTGGCGCAAGCGATGCAGAAGATGGCGTCAATCCTGCGCTTTTTAATGCATCAGATAACGCGTCATGGA
Source organism: Salinivibrio sp. MA427 (assembly GCF_001996115.1). NCBI lineage: Bacteria > Pseudomonadati > Pseudomonadota > Gammaproteobacteria > Vibrionales > Vibrionaceae > Salinivibrio > Salinivibrio sp. MA427. The sequence continues at coordinate 1,775 of NZ_MUFH01000330.1, read as the reverse complement.
GCCCAGGCCCGATATCACGAGGGAAGAGAATGATCGGATCATTGCCGAGCTGTGACAACGTCACGCTGTGACATGTCGCGAGAGGATGGTCAGCCGCGACAACCAGTTTAAAGGGATCATCAAATAAGGCGGTATGCGCCACATGTTCACTGGCATAACAAGGCAAACGTAAGAAAGCTAAATCCACCTCTTGTTGACGAAGTGTCTCCACTAATGATGGCATGGGCTGCTCGACCGGCTGAAAATCGATATCGGGATGATGTTCTTGTAACCCTCGCACCAGCGCTAACACTTGTTGGCTGACGACCGTCGAGCTGGCAAAACCGAGGCGTATTTGATTACGTTCCCCGCGGGCAACCTGCTTTGTGCGCTGCACGGCTTGATCTAACTGACTGAGAATTTTTACCGCATCTTGATAAAGCACCGCTCCTGCTGGTGTCAACGACACACCTCGCGGTAGGCGCTCTAATAAGGGCACACCTATCTCTTGTTCTAGCTTTTTAATTTGCTGGCTCAGTGGCGGCTGAGCAATACCCAGTTTCTCAGCCGCGCGCGTAAAGTGCTGGCACTCGGCCACTGTGACGAAATACCGTAAATACCTAAACTCCATCGTCATGCCTTAATGCTGCGCATTATCAACTGTTTGGATTCAATATCTTACCACGTTTTCCATGTGCCATATCTTTTAGATATCAAAACCAACGTTATTTGTATTGGTGTCTCCTTCTTCAACCTCGCATCATCAAGACTCGGTTTTAACCTAACTGACTTCGGTTTATAAGGACGCTTTATGAGCACCCAAACCTGCCACTGTGCAGAACATGTCGCCGCCGCCTATCTCAAGCATCACCAACAAACAGGAGAAGGTGAGATTTATCAAACCTCATTGATGAGTGCCTTAATTGATGGCGTGTATGAGGGCGAGACCACCATGGCCGACCTGCTCGAGCATGGCGACTTTGGCCTAGGGACCTTTAACCAATTGGACGGTGAACTCATCGCCTTTGATCAGACGATTTTTCAACTACGCGGCGATGGTTCGGCAAGGCGCGCGGATCCTGAGCAAAAAACACCATTCGCCGTTATGACCTTTTTCAAACCAGACATTACACAACAGTTTGATCATCCCATGTCGCGCCAAGAGCTACACGACGTAATCGACACACTGGTACCAAGTGACAATCTGTTCTGTGCCGTTCGAATTGATGGTGCCTTCGAGCATGTGCGTACGCGCACCGTGCCCAAACAAACACCGCCATACAAGCCCATGCTCGAGGCCATCGATGCCCAACCAGAATTTCGTTTTGATCACGTTAATGGCGTAATTGCTGGTTTCCGTAGCCCGCAATATACCCAGGGCATCAATGTCGCAGGCTATCACGAGCACTTTATCACTGACACTCGCGCAGGCGGCGGCCATGTCCAAGACTACGAGTTGGCATGCGGCACCTTGCAAATCGGCCGCGTCTCCAAGTTGGTGATTGACCTCCCCACCAATGCGGAATTTTTGGGCGCGAACTTAACACCAGACAATATTCACGCCGCTATCGAACAAGCAGAAAAATAATATCACCTCCCATAGGGAGCTAACCTCACGAGGAGCCCAACATGACAACAACAACGCATTGGGACACAGGCGCACAACTGGTCGCAACCCACTTAGAACGCCAAGGCGTCGAGTATATTTTTGGTATACCGGGCGCAAAAATTGATCGCCTCTTTGATGCGATTGAAGATACCAATATCAAAATGATCCCGGTCCGCCATGAGGCGAA
>NZ_MUFH01000033.1:0-14794 GCF_001996115.1 Salinivibrio sp. MA427 | reverse complement strand
GTACTGATGTCGATGAAGCCTCAGCGGGTGACATTATTGCTATTACGGGTCTGGGCGAACTTAAGATTTCAGACACTATCTGTGATCCAAGCAACGTTGAAGCGCTCCCCGCACTGACCGTTGATGAGCCAACCGTGACCATGACGTTCCAAGTCAACACCTCGCCGTTCGCCGGCCTAGAAGGTAAGTACGTGACGTCACGTAATATCCTTGAGCGTTTGCAAAAAGAGCTGGTCCACAACGTGGCGCTGCGTGTTGAAGAGACCGAGAACCCGGATAAATTCCGTGTATCAGGTCGTGGCGAATTGCACTTGTCGATCCTTATCGAGAATATGCGTCGCGAAGGCTTTGAGCTTGCCGTCTCTCGCCCTGAAGTGATCATCAAAGAAGAAAACGGTGAGAAATTTGAACCGTTTGAAACCGTGACCATTGACGTACTCGAAGAGCACCAAGGTGGCATCATGGAAAGCATCGGTCTGCGTAAAGGCGAGTTGAGCAACATGCTCCCAGATGGTAAAGGCCGTGTACGCATGGACTTTGTGATGCCATCACGGGGCTTGATTGGTTTCCAAACCGAGTTCTTAACCCTGACCTCTGGTTCGGGCCTGATTTATCATACCTTTGACCATTACGGTAAGTATAAAGGCGGTGATATTGGTCAGCGTGTCAATGGTGTATTGATCTCTAACGCTGCAGGTAAGGCACTGACTTATGCCTTGTTTAACCTACAAGGCCGCGGTCGCTTGTTTGCTGAACACGGTGATGAAGTGTACGAAGGTCAAGTTATCGGTATTCATAACCGCGCCAATGACTTGACGGTTAACTGCTTGAAAGGTAAGCAATTGACTAACGTGCGTGCCTCGGGTACCGATGAGGCGCAGGTACTGAGCCCGGCGATCAAGTATACCTTGGAGCAAGCGCTTGAGTTTATTGATGACGATGAGCTGGTTGAAGTTACGCCAGAAAGCATCCGTATTCGTAAAAAGCTGTTGACTGAGACAGACCGCAAGCGCGCTGGCCGTAAAGGTTAATCGCGTTATATCATCATGTGACTGAGTCACCAGATTCTGTCCCAAGATTAAAGGCACCGTTAGGTGCCTTTTTTTGATCGCAGCGAGCGAGAAGCAAATCATGTACACTCATTACGCGTAAAACGGCACAAGATAAAGGTGGAAGGATGCGCATAATTGGGACGCTAAATCAGAAAACGTGGCGTGACAGCCGTAATTGGTTGAAAGCGATGCTCACGCATTTGTGGCAGCGTATGGGCGAAGACAGGCTCACGGTGAGTGCCGGTTATATGGCGTATGTCACGTTGCTTTCTTTGGTCCCCTTAGTCACTGTCGTGTTGTCTGCTTTTTCGAGTTTCCCGGGATTTTCTCRAGTGGGTGATACCTTACAAACATTTGTGATCAATAATTTTGTTCCCGCCGCCGGTGAGGTGGTGGCACGTTATCTCAACCAATTTGTTGCTAACGCCGGTAAGATGACCGCTGTTGGGGTCAGTTTTTTGTTTGTGGTCGCGATTATGCTGATCTCGGCGATCGACAAAAGTTTGAACCACACGTTTAAAATTCAGACCAAACGGCCGATGATGATTGCGTTCTCAATCTATTGGATGGTGCTCACGTTAGGGCCTATTTTGATTGGTACTAGCATCGCGCTGAGCTCTTACTTAACGTCTTTGTCGTTATTACAGACAGGGCTGGCGAATGATTTGTTTACCACCTTACTCCGAATCCTGCCTTTTCTTTTAACCACGCTCACCTTTATGGGATTATATACCCTGGTACCCAATACTCGCGTGCGCCTTCGCCATGCCTTGGTCGGTGCGGCTGTGGCGAGTGTGTTATTTGAGCTAAGTAAAAAAGTATTCGCGCTATATGTTGCCCACTTTCCCTCGTATCAATTAATTTACGGCGCCCTGGCCGTGGTGCCCATTCTGTTTGTGTGGGTGTATTTTAGCTGGTGTATTGTATTATTCGGCGCACAAGTTACCGCGACTTTAAGAGAGTCGGAGACTTGGTGGCCAAGTGGCACCTCGCCAGCGGTTAACAATCAGTCAGCCGGTTTGGCTGAACCATCCCATCCTTTAATCAATCAAGCGGAGGCGCCTTATGATTGCCCTAATTCAACGCGTGAGTGAAGCCAATGTCACTGTCGACGGTGAGATCCTCGGTACGATAGTGAAAGGGCTGGTGGTGCTTCTGGGCGTCGAAAAGGGCGATACCGATGCGGATGCCGCGAAACTGGCGCATAAAGTCAGAGGTTATCGTGTGTTTGAAGACGATAATGGCAAAATGAATCTCAATGTGTCGCAGCACGGCGGTGAATTGTTGGTGATATCGCAGTTTACCCTGGCTGCCGACACAAAAAAGGGAATGCGTCCGAGCTTCTCGGGGGCATCGCCTGATGAAGCAGAACGTTTGTACACGGTATTTTGTCAGGATTGCCAGCGTGCAGGGTTAAAAACGCAAACGGGTCAATTCGCCGCTGACATGAAAGTCAGCCTCGTTAATGATGGTCCTGTGACTTTCTGGCTTCAGGTATAACCACGCGCCTCACAAGGAGAGACAGGCATGTTTAGAATCGTTACCCCGCGCACAGAGCAAGAGCTAGCGCGTTATTATGATTTTCGTTATCGGATGTTAAGAGAACCATGGCATGCGCCGCGTGGTTCAGAGCGCGATGCGTATGATGTTAATGCGTGCCATCGTATGATCGTAGACAGTGATGACGCGCCGGTCGCGATTGGACGCTTGTACTTAACCCCAGACAATGACGGCCAAATCCGATATATGGCGGTGTCACCAGATTATCGTAATCGTGGTTTAGGGGCCTTAGTGCTCATGGCGTTAGAGTCGTTGGCGCGGGAAGAGGGCGCTAAACGTCTGGTGTGCAGTGCGCGTGAAGAGGCGGTGAGCTTTTATGCGCAACACGATTTCCTCCGTCAGGGCGATCTGAGTGACGAGCGAGGACCGATACGTCATCAGCAGATGGTTAAACCCTTGGATCCGTTATCGGATGTGGTTCGCCGTCCCGAGTGGTGCACCGAGCTTCAGCAGCGTTGGCAAGCACACATTCCGATTAGCGACAAAATGGGGGTCAAAATTAGCCAGTTCACTGGCTACAGCTTTGAAGTGAGCGCCAATTTAAACGCCAATTTAAACCCTCGCCAAACCATGTTTGCGGGCAGTATTTTCAGCCTTGCGACGTTAACCGGTTGGGGCATGGTATGGCTATTGATGAAAGAGCGCCAACTCAGCGCGGATATTGTCCTAGCGGATAGCCATATTCGCTACCGTCGTCCGGTTGCAGAGCGGCCTCGGGCGAGTGTGTCACTCGATAACCTTAGTGGCGAGCTCGATCGATTAGAAAACGGACGCCGTGCCCGTGTGACGTTAGAAGTCGATTTTTTCAGTGGTGATGAAAAAGCCGGTGTGTTTACCGGCACCTATGTCCTGCTCCCCTCGGATGATGGCGCTACCGCACAACCTGCCCCTCAGTTGGCCTTGTTACGCTAACGAATGCGTGGGGCGTCCGTGCGATAAATCGGCCACTGGATGGATAAGCGTGTCTCGCCTTGCAGTGCGCCGGTCAGTTGGCCGCGATCAGCATCAATGGATAAAGTCTCAAACGGGAAAGTCTGTTGTTTGTCCTTCTTGGGGCTTGGCGGTTGCAGCCAAGCGCTTATTTGTGTGGCCCAATTTGTGTCTGGGTCTGCATGGGTTTTTGCATCTAAGAAGGTGATATCCATCTCGCCATTGAGCCCCACATTGAAGCTTTCTCGATCCGCTGCCAGCCCTGACCACTTTGCCTCAATATCATGAAACCCTGTTAGGGGTAGGGGCCAATCAAACCAGTCTTGATAAACAGAGAGCGGAATTTGTAACCCATCCACAAGCAGTGACCATGGTTGACTGGGGGCGCTTAAATCCCAGGCGCCCGATACAGCCAGTTGGCCATCAGGGAAGCCCAGTAATAGCTGCTGGAGGGTTAATTTCCCTTGAACGGCATCGAGGCGCAAATAGGGCTCAGCCAGCCAATGCTGATTGATGCTGGCGTGGCTTGCGCTGGCGGTCAAACTGCCATCGGTTAAGCGCCATTGTTTGAACGGGGATAGCTGCAATGCGCGTCCATTAACATCAATGCCACTGATTTTGATAGGAAACTGCGGCGATAAGGCCAGCCATTGATTATGTTTCAGTGATAAGTCGTCAATGAATAGTGTCTCTGGCCACTCCGGGAGTGCCGCCATCAGTGGGGAAAGCATTGCGTGACTGAGTGTCAGGTTGTTAGCTTGTAGCTTATCAATCTGCCAATGACGCTTAGAAAAGTGTCCGGACAGCCCGACAAATCCTTCTTGCCATTGACTGGTTAACTGATTGATCACCCAGCTTTCGCCGTGACGTTCAATATCCCCAAGCGGTTGATCCCAAGTCTGCGTGTGCCAGCGGATATAGTCAGCGTTGAATGATGCACGTAGCTTAGGCTGTTGCCACCAAGGCGTCTTTGGCGCAATGGTGATGTGCTCGGCCGATAAGGTGAGGCCATTCACCGAAAACTGTTCGGTTTCGGCACTGAGTTGGCGAATATCAGTGCGGTCGATGGTTAACGTGGTTGTGTGGGGCCATTGCAATAAGGCGTTGGACACGCGTTGATACGTGTCTTCCCCGTCGATAATGACATCGCTCAGGGTTAACTGGGTTAAGGCGAGCGCACCTGGCTGCCAATGGCCTTGGGCGCTGATCGCGGCACCTTGCCACTCAAAAGACACGCCGAGGAATTGCCAACCGTTAGGCGTTGGTGTGGCATCGACTAAAAGTCGGGAGGCTTGTAGCCCATGCCAGTCGACTTGTTTGGCCTCCCATTGCGCGCGGCCGCGAACTGATCCTAAGGGGGCTTGTCCTTTGTGCCAATCATCGAGCTGAGCGCTGACTTGCTGCGCTTGCCAGCCTTGTCCTTGCAGGGAAAGATCATTAAAAAGGACACGACCAATGGTAAGCGTCGCCGGTAGCATATCGAGAGACGTTATGGCCCGATCGGTTAGGTCAAGGCTTAGACCGTCAATCCTTACCCATTGCAGGTGAGACCATCGTTCGACAGAGAACTGTACACGCGCCGTATTGGCCTGCCAGTGTTGATGGCCATATTGGTAATTCGGTTGCGTCAGAGTGAGGTGAAGCGGGCGTTGCCAGTGATAGTCCACTTGTTCTGCCGTTAAGGTGCCTGGCAGTATAGGGGTGATAAGGGCAGTGAAAACCTGGGTGGCGTGTCGCGTATGGAGCAACACGAAAATCACTGACAGTGAGATTATGATTAGGATAAAAAAGCTGGCAAAGAGTTTGGCCAGGATGCGCATGAATGAATCCTATCAGGCAACGAGTAGCAGTAAGATTGGCGCAAAAGTTGCCAAACTTCAACCAGTCAACCAGTCAACCAGTCGCCCTGAGGAATAGCGCCCCATATCGCATCAGCAATATGGGGCTAGGGGTTAGTCTAACTGTGGACCTGCAGCGACCAAGGCTGCGCCTTCTTCGGTATCTGTGTATTTATCGAAGTTATCGATAAAGCGTGTGGCCAGGTCTTTCGCTTTGCTTTCCCATTGCAGCGGGTCAACATAGGTATCACGCGGGTCAAGAATGCCGTCGCTCACTTCGTCTAGCGAGACAGGAACTTCTAAATTAAAGATTGGAATTACCTTGGTGTCGGCTTTTTCGATCGAGCCGTCTAAAATCGCGTCGATGATCGCGCGAGTATCTTTGATGGATATCCGCTTGCCTGAGCCATTCCAGCCTGTATTGACCAGATAGGCTTCAGTCCCTGCCGCCTCCATGCGCTTGACCAATACTTCCGCATACTTGGTGGGGTGCAAGGTCAAAAATGCCGCGCCAAAGGCCGCTGAGAAAGCAGGTGTGGGTTCAGTAATGCCGCGCTCGGTACCTGCTAACTTCGCGGTAAAACCAGATAAGAAATGGTACTTGGTTTGTTCAGGCGTCAATTTAGACACCGGTGGAAGTATGCCGAATGCATCCGCAGACAAGAAAATCACCTTGTTGGCATGGCCGCCTTTTGAGACCGGCTTCACAATATTATCGATATGATAAATGGGGTATGACACGCGGGTGTTTTCTGTCTTCGAATTATCGTCAAAATCGATGCGGCCGTCGCCACGGACGGTGACGTTTTCTAATAACGCATCACGGCGGATGGCGTTATAGATATCTGGCTCAGCCTCTTTAGATAACTTGATGGTTTTGGCATAGCAGCCCCCTTCAAAGTTAAAGACGCCCTGATCGTCCCAACCATGTTCATCGTCACCGATAAGCTGGCGCTTAGGATCGGTGGAGAGTGTGGTTTTCCCGGTTCCAGATAGCCCGAAGAAGATGGCAACGTCGCCATCTTTGCCCATGTTGGCGGAGCAATGCATCGATGCGACATCTTGCAACGGCAAGAAGTAGTTCATCATCGCGAACATGCCTTTTTTCATTTCACCGCCATACCAAGTACCGCCAATAAGCTGCATCCGTTCGGTGAGGTTGAAAACGGTAAAGTTTTCTGAGTTTAGGCCGTGTTCACGCCATTGGTTGTTCACGCATTTGGCACCATTCATCACCACAAAGTCGGGCTCGAAATCTTTAAGCTCTTCCTCGGTTGGACGAATAAACATATTTTTGACGAAGTGCGCCTGCCAAGCCACTTCGGTGATCACGCGAATACGTAATCGTGTGTTGGGGTTGGCACCGCAATAGCCATCAACGACAAACAGGCGTTTATTAGAGAGTTGTTGTGTGACCAGTGCCTTGAGATCATTCCATACCGCTTGATCGATCGGTTTATTATCGTTTTTGCCTTGATCCGACCACCACAGGGTATCGCGCGTGGTGTCATCACGAACAATGTACTTATCTTTGGGAGAACGGCCGGTAAAAATACCCGTGTCTACCGACACCGCGCCGAGTTCGGTCACTACGCCTTTCTCGTAGCCTTCCAGCCCAGGTTTGGTTTCTTCTTCGAACAACTGCTCATATGAGGGGTTACGGATGACTTCTTTGACATTTTCCAGACCATAACGGGAAAGATCGATGTCAGCGACCTCAGATTCGACGTTCAGGACAGTCATAGGTGCTCCTTGAGGTAAGATGGTGTTAACTGTCTTTGTGCTAGCAACCTGAAATATAGATTCAGGAACTGACTCCATAGATGACGACAGACTGGGGTTATTGTGATTGTAGGGTACGGACCACCAGCTGCCATGCCATAGACATGGTAACGCTTAGTTAAACGTTTGCGCTACCCAAAGACCTATTATTGTTTGTACAAAAATAACGCGCAGAAAAATGTGAGTTAAGTCGGGAAGGAATAAGAAAAAAGCCAGCGTTGTGCTGGCTTTTGAGCTTGGTCAAGCTTATTTACTTCGAAGCGCTAAAAATGTAGCACGTGGTTATTGCATTTGAGAGGAGGAGCTGGCGTTTTGCTCAAAAATTGCCGCCACATCAACGCTATCGAACGCATAGTCAGTGCCACAGTAATCACAGTGCAAATGGATCGTACCCATTTCCGCGACCATTTTGTCGACTTCACTGCGCTCAATCGCGGCAATAGCACCGGCACTGCGTTCACGGGAGCAACTGCATTTAAACACCACATCTTGTGCCGGATACAGGGTGACTTTCTCTTGATGGTACAGACGGTATAAGACATCTTTGGCGCTGAGGCTGAAAAGTTCATCATTTTTAATCGTTTCAGTCAGCTGGGCAAGGTGATCAAAGTCGCCTTCGTCGCCTTTATCGTCAGGCAACACTTGCAACATCATACCGGCCGCATGCGGCTTGCCGTCAACCTCTCCCGTGCGTAACCAAAGACGGGTCATTAACTGCTCTGAGCGTGCGAAGTAATCTTCCAAGCAACCTTGTAAATGATCCGACTCTAAGCCAACAATGCCTTGATAGCGCTCGCCATCGACAGGCTCAATGGTAATGACCAGTTGGCCCTTGCCCATCATTTCTGGCAAGGTCGCATCCTCTTTGACGTCACCTTTCACCCGCGCGGTGCCGCGCAGTTGCTGATGGTGATCACCATTAATGACCGCCAGCGACACAGGACCATCTCCCTGCAATTGCACCGTGATCGAGCCATTAAATTTGAGTGTTGCGGTAAGCAGGCTGGTGGCGGCCAACATTTCACCCAGTAAAGCATTCACCGGGGCTGGAAAATTTTGATTCTCCAGGATGCGTTGATAGGTTTCGTCGAGCTTGACTAGCTCACCACGCACAGACACATCTTCGAATAGGTAACGGTGTAATTGATCGTTTGACATGCAATCTCTCTCCGGCAATGGCGCGACTTGCGGCCTTAGTCTATGCCTTGTTTAAACTTACGAATATCTCGGCGTTGCTTTTTATCCGGTCGTCCATCGGGACGTGGATTATGGGCATTTAAGCGACGCATTTCCGTCTCGTGCTCACGTTTCTTTAGGCTCGTGTCGGTTTCTTGATACAAGGTTTGCGCGATCGGCGCGCCTTGACGTTGCTCCGATAACGCTAAAACAGCGATGGTTCTTTCATCATGGCCTTGGCGCAAGCGTATTTCAGCCCCAACCTCGACCATTCTGCTTGGCTTGGCACGTTGACCATTGTAGTGCACCTTGCCCCCATCGATCATATTGCGAGCAATAGAGCGTGTTTTATAAAAGCGAGCGGCCCACAGCCATTTATCTAACCTGACCGCTGTCAAAGGTGCTGATTTGCTTTTTTTCATCCCTCAACTCCTGCGCAATCTGGATCGGCGACATTAGCATAAAATTTACTTTAGAGCAGTATCACAGCATCAGCGCTCATCCTCCCGTCATCGCTGCGACTTCGGTAAAATAAACACGCTATAAATGAAAAAGTCTCAAGATCACAATGTGTTTTTGCTAGTATGTCCAGCTTTTCGTAATCTAATCGTGGAATCTAATGGCGAAAAAGGCCATCAATAGGCATGTGGTGTCATTAATTGGTTTTAAAAGGATGATCCAGGCAGGAAGCCCTCAACGAACAATCTCGATGTCTGCACTGACACGCGGTCGGGTACTGCTGTGCCTAAACGGTGGGCTAGTACTTTTACTGGCTTGGCTTATTGGGCGGCTGGTGTGGCATGTCTACACGCCTCCCGCGGCACCTATCTTGCCGTCGAGTAGTCAGGTTGTGACGAGCCAAGTCGCCAGTAAGGGGGCCTTTTCATTGGCGCCCGCGATTAATGCCCAGTTATTTGGTCGATTCCAAGCTTCCGCGCAACAGCGCCAGCAGTCGGTTAGCCAAGTGCCTGAGACCCGTTTACAGCTTACTTTAGTCGGCGTGGTGGCTTCCGATCAGCCTGCTCGGGCATTAGCGGTGATTGCTAACGGTGGTCAACAAGCAACCTATGGTGTGGGTGAGCAAGTTAAAGGTACCCAGGTCAGTGTCGATCAAGTCTTGTCCGATCGCGTTATCCTTCGTCAAGGCACGCGTCGTGAAGCCTTGTTGATGCCGGGTGTGGAGGCCGACAGTACACCGCAAACCGTGTTCTCTTCTTCTGAGGGTAACTATACGCCCCCAAAGCCGACGCCAATCTCAAGGCAGACCAGCCCTGACTGGCCTGCCGACTTAGCGCGACAGCTTGCCAGCAATCCTCAGCGGTTATTTGATTATGTCCAGTTAGCGCAGGTCGGCGATGCCAAACAGTTAAAAGGTTTTCGTCTTACACCAGGAAAAAATCCGGTGTTATTTGAGCAATCGGGGTTACAGCCGGGTGATATCGCCGTCGCTATTAACGGTCTAACACTGAGCCGTTCGGTGGCGCTTCCCGATATTCTCAATCGCATTCAACAACAGGGCACGCTTGATTTAGTAGTCGAGCGACAAGGGCAGCAACATGACATTTCGATTCAACTATAAATTACCACAACCGCCCCGTGCGGCTTTAGGAGTGTGACGTGAACGTAAAGCAACGACTGATCCCCTATCTGATGGCCGCAAGTCTGCTTTTCTCTRGCCTACCGGCGGGAGCGGCAGAATTTAGTGCCTCGTTTAAAGGCACGAACATTCAAGAGTTTATCGAAATTGTAGGGCGCAACCTCGAGAAAACCATTATCGTTGATCCCTCGGTACGCGGCACCATTAATGTACGCAGTTACAATACGTTAGACGATGAACAGTACTACCAATTTTTCCTTAACGTGCTCGAAGTGTATGGCTTTGCGGTGGTTGAGATGGAAAATGGGATTGTTAAAGTTGTTCGCGACAAAGATGCGAAAACCTCGCCCGTTCCCGTGGTTGGAGAAGGCGATAACGTGGTCGGTGACGAAGTCGTGACGCGCGTGATTGCCGTAAAAAATGTCTCGGTGCGCGAGCTATCCCCTTTGTTGCGTCAGCTGATCAATAATGCGGGGGCAGGGAACGTGGTGCACTATGATCCTGCCAATGTCATTATGATCACCGGTCGTGCCGCGGTGGTGAATCGGCTCACCGATATTATTCAGCGTGTCGATCAAGCAGGCGATAAAAAAGTGGAAGTGGTCCGCCTTGACCACGCGTCAGCCGCGGAAATGGTACGGATCGTCGACACCCTCAATAAGCGAGACAACGCCAACACCCGCCCTGAGCTTTTAGAACCACGTATTGTTGCGGACGAGCGCCTGAATGCGGTGTTGGTTTCTGGCGAGCCCAAAGTCCGTGAGCGCGTGATTGAACTTATCCGACAACTCGACCAAGAAATGGCGACGACCGGCAACAGCCGGGTGATTTATCTGCGCTATGCGAAAGCGGAAGACGTCGTAGATGTATTACAAGGCGTCTCCGATAATCTGTTAAAAGAAAAAGAGAAGAAAAACCAACCGAGCGTAAATGATCAAGCGGTACAAATTTCCTCGCACCAAGGCACTAACTCGCTGGTGATCACCGCGCCCCCCGATATTTTAAAAACCCTTGAGAGCGTGATTTCTCAGCTCGATATTCGCCGCGCACAAGTGTTGATTGAAGCGCTAATCGTCGAAATGTCGGAATCCGATGGGGCGAACCTCGGCGTACAGTGGGGATCGCTTGAAAACGGCGGGATTCAGTTTAATAACGCAGGGGTGGGTGTTACTAGTTACCTCACAGGACAAAAAGCAGCGGAAGATACTACTCGTACTGAAGTACGCTATCGGGATGATGGTACTCCGTACAATGTTCCGATTACCGAGTCGGGCGATTACTCGGCATTAAACAATGTATTAGGTGGATTAAATGGCTTGGCTGCCGGCGTAGTCATGGGCGATTGGACCGCTTTGGTGACCGCGGTGGCGTCGAAAAACGAGTCGAATATTTTGTCGTCGCCCAATTTGATGGTGCTCGATAACCAAGAAGCCTCGTTTATTGTCGGTGAAGAAGTCCCTGTGATCACCGGCTCGCAAACGGGCTCGAATAACGACAACCCTTTCCAAACCGTTGAGCGTAAAGATGTGGGGATCAAGCTGAAAGTCACCCCGCAAATCAATGAAGGCTCCGCGGTGTTGCTCGATATTGAGCAAGAAGTCTCGAACGTGCTTGGCGCCAGTGGCGCGGTGGATGTGCGCTTTGGTAAACGTCAACTGAATACATCAGTGATGGTCGGTGACCAACAAATGATTGTATTAAGTGGCTTGATTGACGAACGAACGGTCGAAAGTGAATCCAAGGTGCCACTGTTGGGGGATATTCCCATTTTAGGGCACTTGTTTAAGTCGACCTCGACCGAAACCGAAAAGAAAAACCTGATGCTGTTTATTAAGCCGACCGTTATCCGTACCGGTTTGACTGCAGACGGGGTGACCCAACGCAAATACAACTATATCCGCGCCGAGCAATTACTGCGCGCCCAAGATGGCGTTAAGCTGATGCCTGACGCCGAAAAACCGGTCCTGCCCGATTACAACAGCGAAGCGGTGATGCCGGCCGAAGTACGTATGCTACAAGCGGAGTTAGAAGGATGAGTGAGCGTGCTGCGGCGCTAGCGGCTGAACCGGTGACAACCTGGCAGTTACCCTTTGGCTTTGCGCGTCGTCACGGTGTGGTGGTATTGACCGACAACGACACCCCACGTTTATTGTGTTTAGCGTCGGTAACACCGCAGACCTTGGTGGAGGTGCAACGTGTTCTGGGTACGGATATCGCCCCCGAATGGGTGTCGGATGCTGACTTTGAGCACCACCTGACTCGCCTCTATCAAAGAGACAGCGCCGATGCACAACAGCTAATGGCTGACATTGGTGCGGATGCTGACAGCGACGACTTTTTCTCGTTGGCCGAAGAGCTGCCGCAAAGTGAAGACTTGCTTGAATCGGAAGACGATGCACCGATCATTAAGTTGATTAATGCCATGTTAGGCGAAGCGATTAAAGAAAGCGCGTCTGACATTCATATCGAAACCTTTGAGCATGCGTTATCGATCCGTTTTCGCGTTGACGGGGTGCTGCGTGACGTTCTATCCCCCAGCCGCAAGTTGGCCCCCTTATTAGTGTCTCGCGTCAAAGTGATGGCAAAACTGGATATTGCCGAAAAACGGGTCCCACAAGATGGGCGTATTTCGGTCCGTATTGGTGGGCGAGCGGTGGATGTGCGGGTGTCGACCATGCCCTCGTCTCACGGCGAACGTGTCGTCATGCGTTTGCTGGATAAGAACGCCGTCCAACTGGATCTCGCGCAGTTGGGCATGGTGCCCAGCTTGCACCAAGATTTTCGCGCACTGATTCACAAACCTCATGGTATTTTGCTCGTCACCGGTCCGACTGGGTCGGGGAAATCCACGACCTTGTATGCTGGATTACAAACCATTAACAGTGAGGATCGCAATATCCTCACCGTGGAAGATCCGATCGAATTTGATCTGGCGGGTATCGGTCAGACCCAAGTCAATCCAAAAGTCGATATGACCTTTGCGCGAGGGTTGCGCGCTATGTTGCGTCAAGATCCTGACGTGGTGATGGTGGGTGAAATTCGAGACTTAGAAACCGCACAAATCGCCGTACAAGCCTCACTGACCGGTCACTTAGTGATGTCGACACTGCACACCAACACGGCGATTGGCGCGGTGACACGCTTACGTGATATGGGCATTGAGCCTTTCTTGTTGTCCTCCTCGTTACTCGGCGTGCTGGCGCAGCGCTTGGTCCGCACCTTATGTCCACGGTGCCGTATCCCTTATCAAGCCGATAGCTCGCAGCAGCCGTTATTTGTCGAGCTAGGCTTGGCGAACCCCGGCGAGGCGATCACGCTCTATAAAGCGGATG
Source organism: Salinivibrio sp. MA427 (assembly GCF_001996115.1). Lineage (NCBI taxonomy): Bacteria > Pseudomonadati > Pseudomonadota > Gammaproteobacteria > Vibrionales > Vibrionaceae > Salinivibrio > Salinivibrio sp. MA427. The sequence continues at coordinate 1,527 of NZ_MUFH01000033.1, read as the reverse complement.
GCTGTGAACACTGTCACCACAAGGGCTACCGAGGCCGAACCGGGATTCATGAATTGCTGACAGTCGACGAGAAGGTGCAAGCGCTGATCCATCATGATGCGGGCGAGCATGCGATAGAAGAAGCCGTGCGTGCGCAAAGTCCGAGTATTCGCTATGACGGCCTAACCAAAGTGCTGCAAGGGCAAACCACCCTTGAAGAAGTGATTCGTGTCACCAAGGAGGGCTAATGGGCGCATTTGACTATCAAGCGTTAGACGCGCGAGGGCGTAAGCGTAAAGGGGTGATTGAAGCCGATACTGCACGACAAGCGCGTCAGCAGCTGCGTGACAAAGGCTTTACCCCGCTCGACGTCAATGCAACGCGTCGTCAACGCGCCAACCAAAAGGCATCGGCGTCGCAGCCACTGTTCAGTCAACGAAACCGCGGTATTCGTACACAAGAGCTGTCGTTGATCACCCGCCAATTAGCGACCTTAATCGATGCCTCTATGCCACTTGAAGAGTGCTTAAAAGCAGTGGCAGAGCAAGCGGAAAAACCGCGAATAGGCAGCATGATGACCAGTGTTCGAGCGCGAGTGATGGAAGGGTACACCTTGGCTGATGCGTTAGCCGATTACCCACAGGTGTTTAATGAACTCTATCGAGCGATGATTGCTGCCGGTGAAAAAGCGGGGTATTTATCCACCGTATTATCACGCTTGGCTGATTATGTTGAGAACCGTCAGCGCATTCAGTCCACGCTGTTACAAGCCATGTTGTATCCCGCCATTCTCACCTTCTTTTCGGTGGTGATTGTCGCCTTTTTACTGGCCACCGTGGTGCCTGATATTGTCGGCCAATTTGTTCAAACCGGTCAGGCGCTGCCGGCATCCACCCAATTTCTATTGAATGCCAGTGATTTTATTACCGACTGGGGGATTTGGGTGGTGAGCGCACTGATCCTTATCGGTGTCAGTATCCGAGCCTTGCTTAAGGATACGCAGCGACGCTTAGTGTGGGATAAAAAAATACTATCCTTACCGGTGATTGGCCGGGTGGCTCGCGGCCTGAATACATCCCGTTTTGCGCGTACCTTGGCAATATGCACGGCCAGTGCCATCCCGTTATTAGATGGGATGAAAGTCGCCGCGCAAGTGATGAGTAATCAATACGTCCGCATGCGCGTATTGGAAGCTGCGGATAAAGTGCGGGAAGGTGCCAGTTTGCGTGTCGCTTTGGATCAGTCGCGCTTATTTCCTCCCATGATGCTGCACATGATTGCCAGTGGTGAACGCAGTGGTGATCTTGAGCCCATGCTCTCTCGTGCCGCGGATAACCAAGATAAAGATTTTGAAGCCCAAGTGAATGTGGCACTGGGTATATTCGGCCCGTTAATGATCGTATTAATGGCAGGGTTGGTGCTTTTTATTGTCGTGGCCACCTTGATGCCGATTATTGCTATGAACGATATGGTCGGGTTGTAATTTTATAAGGCCACCTTGATGCCGATTATTGCTATGAACGATATGGTCGGGTTGTAATTTTATAA
>NZ_MUFH01000329.1:0-2451 GCF_001996115.1 Salinivibrio sp. MA427 | reverse complement strand
CCCATGCATCACGCTGTGCGGGAAAGCGAGAGAGCAAATACAACAGCCGTTCAATCACCAACAACCAACACACAAACACGACCGCCCCGAGCCACCACAACACCGGGCCACCTTCCGCCATAAAGTGGCGCAAGGTGCTCCCCAAGTCTTGCTGATTCAGCTGTGAGAATAACTCGACGTCTATCATGCCGTTGGTCCGATTGCCGCCTGATTGTCTGTGGTTTCCGCTTGCTCGGCGACTAAACTAATGCTTTGTTTTTCGAGCATGCCGCGAATATGGTCCGCCTGCCCGCTGAGAATATTATGCGCCAACAGCAAGGGAATCGCCGCAATCAGACCCAATACCGTGGTCACCAGGGCCATTGAGATCCCATCGGCCATGACTTTCGGATCACCATTACCAAACTGGGTGATCACCTGGAAGGTTTCAATCATCCCTGTCACCGTCCCCAACAGGCCTAGCATAGGGGCAAGCGCCGCCAAGAGTTTGAGCATCGACAGGCCTTTTTCACAGCCGTGCTGCTCATCGACCACCGCTTCAAGTAAGCGTAACTCGAGCGATTCGACATCACGCTGGGGCGCATCGTGATAGACCTTAAGCACACGGCCAAGCGGGTTATCTTCGGGGGTGTCTGGGTGCTTCAATTGGCGATGCATTTTGGCATGAATCGACAGCAACACTGCCCCGCGGTATAGCGCAATGAGCAAGCCGACGGCCAACAAGGTGGCAATCACTTTGGCAACAAAGCCGCCTTGTGCGAAGCGATCGCCCAGGCTCGGCGCGTTTTCTAGCTGGCCGAGCAACGTGCCACGGGCCGGATCAATCAGTACCGTCTCACCCACTGAAGACACCGCTTGCTCAAGGGTTGACGTGGTTAACGTATTGTCCGGTTGGGCGCGATACGGCACGGCGACTTGGCGATCGGTTTGCCAATTTAGGTAACCTTGATCATTCACTAAGCCGACGTTGCCCACACGCACCACCGTTTGCTCCGATGCCACACCTTGCGCATTCACCACCGGTAACGACACGGTTTGCAGCTCACCGCTGGTTTGCATTTGGGTCAGCATCCCTTGCCATAGGGCATTGAGCTGCTTGAGTGATGGCAATGTATCGGCCGCGACAATATCCGAGACGGTTTGATTAAATGCCGGCTGAGTGATCGCCACATAGCTGGACACGCCATCGGTTTGAATAGTTTTACTCGCTTGGCGCACCACGCCAAATAGCTCACCTAAACTGCCCGACTCTAAGCGAAGTTTGTCTTCCAACGACGCCAATTGYTGCTCGTTGTCACTAAAAGTATCACTGAGTTTTTCGGTTTCCGTCTCCAGCGCATTCCGGGTTGCCTTGAGCTGATCACGCTTTTGGCGCAGTTCACGTTCCGTCATCGCAAATTGTGCTTCACGCGCTTGGTTGTGCTCACGTGCCTGCTGCTGAGCTTGCTCGGTTTGTCCGACCAAATCATCAGCGTGAGTCAAAGGGGCAACCGCGATCAAACAGGCGGCGGCAATCAGGGTTTTCCAGCTCATGATTTCACCCCTTGGTTGGCACTTAATGGCAAAGATAACAACGACGGGGCCACTTGTTTTTGTGCCACCGCAAAGGCCTTATCCACCGCTTCACCGGCGCTAGCATCTAGCTCGACCCAGGTTTCATCACGGGTGCTCCACACCCAATGCTGCTGACCCTTGGTAGGCATCGAGTTTGCTGCCGTAATCACGCTCTATCTGATATGCCTCAAGAATACGACGGAATTTTTCTGAGTCCGCCACATCGGCGCGGCCCATCATCGCCTTCAGTTTTTCAACACGTGCTTGGCGTTGATCGGCTTTGAGCGGAATGTCGTTAGCAAGCCACTGCTCAAGCCCGCCGAGCATGCGATACATCAACGGCACAATGCCTTGACGCGTCTCTTTGATCTCGGTGATTTGATCGCGCAGGCTTTGTGCTTCTGCCTGTTGGTTGCTGACTAAGTTTTGTAAGTGATCGCGGTAGATTTCGAGGTTACTGATTTGCGCCTGGATTTGTTCAATTTCTTGGCGCATGGCTAAACTGCTGTCCGCGCGGCGGTTAATACGAGATTGCGACTGAGCCGCTTCTTGGGTGGTGTTACCCTCGATGGCTTGCGCCTGTTCGAGCTGATCCGCACTGGCAACGGGCGTCAGCGCCAAACAAGCGGCCACTCCCCAAGCAAGGCGAAAAGAAGACGATTTTATCATGGTGATATCTGCAAACATCCTTAATGACAGGGCTTTCGCCCCAAACAAAAGTGAGAATAGTTTCTATTTGCGTGTAATGTACCGAGTTTGGCGGAAAAGATCTAGCCTAGCAGTAAAGGAGCTCGGAGAATATTGCGGCTTATCCGTAAATGACAACGTATATCTATTGACTATATACAAAAACCATTTAGAGTGTATATTAAATAGATACACAGGATGGTGTTATGG
>NZ_MUFH01000328.1:0-4198 GCF_001996115.1 Salinivibrio sp. MA427 | reverse complement strand
TAACTAGACCCAAAAAAGACATGCTAACGAGTTGCAGTTCTGTGATTTGAGTCCACACTTTTATAAAAGCTGTCGTTTGGAGTGGGCTTGATGATGACAACAAAAGTAAATACACGCTGTTACCGTTTTCCTGAAGTAGATTTTGAGCCAGAGAGCCGCACACTGTATTGGACGGATCAGGCAATCACGGTTTTGTCGTATGAAGAATCACGAATGCTCGAAATGCTTTGTTATTACGCAGGCGAGGTGTTGTCAAGTCGCACCTTGTTTAAACAAGTCGCATTACCCGACAGTTCTTTTGCACAAMACCAAAGTGTGGTCACTTCGCTCATGGCTAAGTCTTACCGCAACGGTAAAAAGTGCTTGCCCTTTGACGTGGTTGGCGAGTTTGGTTTTCGTGTTGCTTTACCCCAACAAACCTTTGCGCAACGGCCAACCACACCGGCGGAAAATCAACCTGATCTCACCCCACCTCCGGCAACGCAATCACCGGCATTAGGGGATCCCTCTTTTAGCATTACAAAACCGCTTATTGTGTTGATTGCGACCGCAAGCCTCATTATTGGCATTACTGCGTTATTAACGCAGTAGCTGTTCGTCGACGCGAAATCCGAGTACTTTCGAGCTCACACTCACACTATTCGCGTTGTGAGCTCAGATCGTTGATGTTTTATCTGACTTTGTCTTATCTCTAATGATCGTGGATCCGGTGACCTTCGCGCTGGCAACATTGGCTTTTGCAGCGTTAGCGTTGGCAAAATTAGAAGGCGAAAAAACATTGATGTCACTCTAACTTTCAGCAACGAAATCAGTTTTGCATATTATGCGTGACTTTTATCACATAATTATCAGGAGTGCTTCCCTACACTGAGCCTCCGTTAATGACTAAGAAGTGATGCTATGCGAACTGCACTAACCGATGCACTGACACAATTGCCCGACGCATTACAACGCGTTGTCTCTGATNACCCTATACTTGGGAGCCAATATTGAGTTCACAGGGGTGCAACTAGGCCAAACCATTCACGCCGAGCAATGCGCGATTGCCCATGCGTGGACCAAAGGGGCAACTCGCTTAACCGATATCACGATCAACTACAGCCCATGTGGTCATTGCCGTCAGTTTATGAATGAGCTAAACGGTGCAGAGTCACTCACCATTCAGCTACCAAAAACGGATCCCAAACCGTTACATGCGTATTTACCTGATTCCTTTGGTCCTGCCGATTTAGGGGTTGAATCACGTTTATTAACTGACGCGCCACACCAGTTACCCACAGACGATATTGATATTCCACTACTCAAAGCTGCCGCCGATGCAGCGAACCGAAGTCATGCACCGTATTCGGGTAACTACAGCGGCGTGGCCGTTGAAACATCTGATGGGGCGGTTTTCTCTGGGATGTATGCCGAAAATGCGGCGTTTAACCCGAGTTTACCCCCGCTTCAAGTGGCGCTCATTGCGACCAATATGGCCGGCTATCACTGGGACGACATTCGGTCGGTGGCGCTGGCCGAGATGACAAACAGTACGGTGAGCCATCTGACCGATACCCAAGCCACATTGGACGCGATGGATCCTGATATTCCTTTCGTCTATTCGACCCTTTCAACTTAACCACATGATACGCTTGGCCTCAGCGGGGATTTCTGATCGCTCTGAGGCCTAATTTGCGCTACTATCCGTACGTCTTTTTTCGGATTGTCACGGTAATGAAACAAGTTCATCATCCCCTCCAAGGCGCGGCCTGGATGCTCACTGCAGGCTTATGCTTCGCATTAGTCAACAGCCTTTCTCAATATGTTAGCTTCAAGTTGGGCTTGCCTTCGACGACCGTTGCTTTTATTCAATATGCCATTGCCTTAGTGGCCATGATCCCCTGGTTAAAGCAACTGGGGATTCGTCAATCTTTAAAAACCCAGCACCTTGGGCAACATTGTTTGCGGGTGTTTATTTCTGTTATTGGGATCCAACTTTGGCTATGGGCGCTCGCTTATCCGGTTCCCATTTGGCAAGGCATAGCCCTACTAATGACATCACCGCTGTTTGCAACCATAGGATCGGGGCTATTTCTTCGTGAACGGGTTGGTATTGCACGTAGCTTGGCCACACTTGCGGGTTTTTGTGGCGCGATGATTATCCTAGAACCTTGGTCAAATGGTTTTACATGGGCAACGTTACTGCCGATAGGCGCCGCTTTCTTTTGGGCGACCTATTCATTAATGGTGAAACGGTTATCAGCCTACGATCCACCGACCACGATGGTCGTTTACCTCCTTTTGTTGATCACCCCATTTAATCTACTCTTGGCCGTGCCTGACTGGACACTGCCGTCATCTGCAATGGCATGGTGGATGCTGTTCGGTGCTGGAATGCTCACCGCACTCGCACAGTGGGCAATAGCCAAAGCCTATGCCGCGTCAGATGCCTCGTTTGTTCAGCCGTTTGATCACGCTAAACTGCCGCTGAACGTCCTCTTTGGTTGGCTGGTATTCAGCTGGGTTCCACCTGGCCGGCTATGGCTAGGCGCAGGAATTATTATCGCAGCCGTTTTCTTTATTACCCACTGGGAATCACGACAGTCTAATCAACCTCGAGTCAAAACCGTCTAGCGCAAAACGGCGCTATCCGAGCATGGCTCTACCAAACCGAGCACTAAGCGTTGGCTTTTATCAACCAGACTTGCTCACCTCGGTCACCCTCTGGCTCGGTTTGCGTCTCTAACAACCTAATATCGAGCCCTGAAAACGCCTCTTCCACTATTGACGTATCGATGGAAAACGGCGGATTATCATCGGCCTGCGGATAAAACAAGGTGATCAGTAATAGGCGGCCTCCCGGCGCTAAAAGATCACGCACACGATGCACATACTGATCCCGCATCGACGGTGGCATCGCCACCAAAGCGGCACGATCGTAGATCAGCGAAGTCGGGCTCAAACGTGCAGTAAAAAAGTCACCACTGATCAACTCCAACTCATCGAAACAATAATGTGTATGACCCGACGGCGCACGGTGAACTTGCGGGGTATACAGGTTTTCTGAAAAAAAGGCCCGTACCGCGATATCACTCAGTTCTACACCAATCACATGTTCGTGTTTTTCCGCAAGCCAGTTTAAATCGATGGATTTGCCACACAAAGGCACCAGTACTGTCTCATCGGGCATTGGACAAAGTGTTGACCAGTAACGCATAAGCATTGGGTGCACACTGTCCCGATGAAACCCTATTTGATTTTCAGCCCAACGCTGATGCCAAAATTCTTGTTCCATGGTTTCTCCGAGAAGATGAAAAGTGGCCAGTTTAGCAAGTTATTAAATCAATCTCATTAGCAATTGCTTAAAGACGGGTGGAAATTGTTCACGATCTTGATCACAAATTAGTCAACGAGTAACTTGCGAGGCAGTCCACAAACAAGTACTGTTTATACATACAGTAATGANCATATATACAGGTTCTTTATGTACGCGATGTCTAATGAGTCAAATCAAGCAACGACGCAAACGTCAGTACAGATGCGTGWCGGAAGCTATTATTCCTCTGCGTTGAACGCACAGACACCCATCAATGCCCATTGGCTGTCGGTGTTACAGGCGTTAGCATTCAAAGCACGACAGCAAAAGTGGATCACGATCATTAATCCACCCCGCTCATTGAACGCCGAGCAGCTTAGTCATTGGGGAATTAATACCAATCAGGTCAGGATGATTTATCGTCGGCATGGGTTTGACGATGAAGCACTGATTGACGCCGCAATGGCCGCAGATACGTCATGTGCGATCATTGCGTTTACACCCACATTGACACGTTTAACCTGTTACGAACACAATCAGCAGTGGATTGCACGCGTCGATCCAACATTGGCACAACGTCATTAGTACGCGCCTCAGTGCAGGCAAGTATCCGCGTCAGAGATGAAAGTAAATCTAACCCACTCGCGGTTTTCATTACTGTATTCAAGCTGTGCGCCTGTTTGGTGGCTTATCGACTCCATTTGCCGATACTCTAAAGCATAAGGCATCAATACAGTGAGTTCTTTAATTCCTTGCGCACGAGCCAAACCGGCCAGTTGAACCAAATTAGATGTATCGGTATGACGCACTGACATCACACGCGCAGCGTCTTGCTGTAGGCGCTCTTGAGCGGTTAGTGGTGATTGATCGCCACCCGCTTGATACTCAAGCACAGTATTAAAC
>NZ_MUFH01000327.1:0-2510 GCF_001996115.1 Salinivibrio sp. MA427 | reverse complement strand
GGTTGGGTAGTGCAGTAACGATAAACGGAATTCCTTTTTATACAGCTTAATTAGATTCCATTGGTTGTCCGGTAAGTTCACTGCTTGAGCAACTGCCGGTACGAATTTTTTTAGAGCGGGAGGAAGTTCACTCATTGCATCTCGGTGCAGGTATACCGAGTCGGGAAGTTGTTTTCCTACGTGAACTTGTTTGATAAGTTGTTTAAATGTTATAAAGTTCATCTTAACCAATAAGCCCTTCATATTGCGTATTTTGGTGATTGCGATCTCTCATTTCGGTTTATTCTGATTACCTGATCCTGCCTTTTTTCTCTCTTCTTATTTTTACTCTAAGTGATCGGATTGCGCCAGTTATCTCATTGCCCCTGGTATCAGGATAGTGGTGGCGACTCATTCGAACGGTCAGGTTCTACCTGCTCGGGTACATAAGTGTCTTCGATATTGGTTACGGCATGCGCACTGTGACTGCAACCAACCGATCCGCCGGCCACACTGTCAGATTGATTAGCTCTAGCGGTAAGTGCTGAACGGTTACCCAAATCCATACGTCATGAGTTCGGTCAGTCGAACTATTTTGTAACCCACCGAATTGTCCGCCAGTCAAAAATCATGGAGGTGTATTCTACTGAATAGACCAGACTTATGGATAGATTTGTTGTCACTCTTGGGTTAGCGCTGGCTAAACTGTGAAGTTCGTTGAATAAAGAATCACACGCGCGGATAGCCGTGGTGCCATCCGGCATCGAAGCCAAATATTGACGTCGATCGTGGCAGGCGCCCAGGCGGGATAGTGCATTATTGTTGACATAGTACCAGGGCTTGTGTCATCTACGCCAATGGCAACATCGGTGGGCTATGTTGATGACGCAGCTCACTGGCGTTATTCGAGTGCCAGAGATTACATGGGAGCGTCGGGGTTACTGGAAGTTTGTCCTGAGTGGTAGCGAGGTATGCACTCCCACACAGGAGCGTGGGAACGAGAGGTGAAGCAGCTCACTGGCGTTATTCGAGTGCCAGAGATTACATGGGAGCGTCGGGGTTACTGGAAGTTTGTCCTGAGTGGTAGCAAGGTATGCATTCCCACGCAGGAGCGTGGGAACGAGATAAATTCTCTGAAAAAATTAATGCAAAGATTACGAGTGAGAACGCGAAATATGATGTTGTTACGAGTTACTCGAAATGGCAGGAAGTTGTAAGCTAATCGAGAGCGCATTCTGAATAAAGCGCCCTATGTTTGGGTTTGAGCGCTGTTCGCTCGTTCCCACGCTCCGGTGTGGGAGTGTATACGGAGTGTGAATAATGGGTAGAAGTCGTACCTCGTTCCCACGCTCCGGCGTGGTAATGCATATGGAGTGTGAATCATGGGGAGAAGCCGCTACAAAATCACCGAGCCTCACTTACCGCACTTCGTCACCTTGACTGTGCTGCACTGGATCCCGGTATTCACGCGCCCGGTCACTGTCAATATCTTGCTCGACTTAAATCATGGACGGCGAGAAATCTGATTCAATACCTTGCTGAGCGCAACGTTAAGTAAATTCTGGATCAATTGGCGTTTTATAAAAAAGCCCACAAAGGTGACCGCGCTTATCAGTTTTGGCAGGAGGGTGGGAACGAGAGAAAACACCTCGGGAAAAACAGCGTATTGATCACTCGTTCCTACTCTCTGGCGTGACAATGCATAAGGAGTTTGAATCATGGCAGCGAGTCATCACCTCAGTCTATGGACAATGATTTTTCGATATCACAGATGCGTGCCATGAGTACTAAAGGGTCAAACGTTGACTCTTTGAAGCCAAATTTTTTGTAGAACGTTTGCGCACTGGTATCAATGGCATGAACTAAAATGCCCGCGCCACCAACAGCGTTCATTGCTTGTATTGAGCGAATGATACAATCTTTTAAAAGACCGGCTGCAATGCCTTGACCTTGATAGGCGTTATCCACCCCAAGCCTTGCTAAAATCACCATAGGAATCGGGTCAGGGCTATTTCTCCGTAGTGAGCTAAATGCGTGCCCTCTCGATACTGAACCCATGGCAATGGCATAGTACCCAATCACTTGGTGGGCTGCTGTGTCATTGGCAACATACACTCTCGCGGTTCCGCGCTTTTGGCTCTTTAACGCCTGTTTTCTTAACCATGTATCGAGTGCTTCAATGCCACATTGAAAGGCATTAATCTGGTGCTCATCAGTCAGTAGTGTAGGGGCACTTATTCCCAAGGCGCTTTCCTATTGAACAGATCCTTCACGCCTTCAAGCGCTCGCGGCTCTGCACGAAGTTCGTTGTCGAAAGCTTCAAACGCCTTTGCTTCAAGGACAAAATCCCGTTGTTCGGCCAGTATGCTATGCGCTTCATTAAGCGCTGCTTGCTGAATGAATACGGTTCTATCGACTTTTTTCAAACTTGCCGCAGCATCGATAATGTCTCTTACCGATGGCTGTACCCGCATGTTGATTGGCGCTGTTTTTGTAGCCATAACACCATCCTGTGTATCTATTTAATATAC
>NZ_MUFH01000326.1:0-2523 GCF_001996115.1 Salinivibrio sp. MA427 | reverse complement strand
GCTTATTGCAGATATAGAACCAGGTACTAGGCGCCAGATGAGTAAGCCGCGTATTTATCCCGGCTTAATTTCTGCCATCATGAAGCATGTTACTAAAGGAACCAAAACAGCAGAGCGGCTCGCATTTCTTATCAGTTATGGCCGCTGCAAAGCTTGTGGGGGCTCACGATGGTCTCATGCAGCAAGATCTCTTAACCTTGGTGGCTACAATATCGCGGATTTACTCGACACTAACTTTGCTGCACTGACTGAATTATGTTCGTCTTCGGGGCGCTTTTCCAAAGCACTTCCAGAAGCTGCCAGGCCTTATTTAGAGCAGATTCGATGCCTTTCTCAAAGCCTTGTAGGTGTTGGTCTTGCTCATCTTAATGGTACTCGTGGTATGCGCGAGATCAGCGAAGGTGAATCGCGGCGCATACGTCTTGCGTCCGTTTTCGATGGAAGACATGAGGGGCTTGGGTTACTGCTTGATGAGCCTGCACGAGGTTTGCATGATGAAGATGTAATGAGATTGGCTGATACCCTGGAAGCATTAAGGGGGCAGCATACCTTGATCATCAATGATCATCGCCAGCAGCTTGCACTTGCTGTCGATCATTTAGTCGAGCTTGGACCTAGTGGTGGCCCTGAAGGTGGTAAGGTTACTTTCCAGGGAAGGGTACCTCAATCCTGGTGGCAGGCTCCCGACAAGCTACAGCGGCAGCAACTTCGAGTTGAAGAGCAAGCACCTCACTTGAGTATCTATGGCGCTTGTCGCCATAATTTACGCAATCAAGATGTGCATATTCCGCTTGGTAAACTTATTTGCATTACAGGCCTATCCGGCTCTGGCAAATCTAGCTTTGTACATGGTGTGCTCAAGCCAGCGCTGCAAAACCCACAAAACCCGGATCCACAAGGATGGCGTGGGATTGAAGGTTATCAACAGTTTGAACAGGTCATTAGCCTCGACCAAGGTGTTCCACCTGCAAACCTCCGTAGCTTGGTAGCTACATCACTCGACATTGCCGGAGATTTGCGCAATCACTACGCTGCACTTTCCCAAGCAGAGAAACACAATCTTCAAGCTAGGGATTTTGGCCTCAACAGTGGTGATGGGCGCTGTCCTGAATGCTTGGGTATTGGCGAGACACAGGATGGTTTACAATGGGTAATCTGTGCAAGCTGTGGCGGCCTTCGTTTTCAGAGCCATATTCTTAGCATTTACGATTACGGCATGAACATCGCTCAGCTACTTGATTGCAGTATTGAGGCGCTACTGCAGGATCTTCCGCCTGCGCTAAATCGACATCATAATTTGCTTCAATCTATTTCTCAGCTTGGCCTTGGACATCTTGCATTAGGCCGACGTGTTGACACACTGAGTGGTGGCGAAATTCWGCGTCTGCGCATTGCAAAACAACTTAGTCATCAGAAGGGTAAAAGCTCACTGTTTCTGCTTGATGAACCCGCGTCTGGCTTACACAAAAGTGATGTAGCCAACCTGCTTCGAGCTGTCGATTATGTGGTTGCTAATGGCATGAACACAGTCATACTTGTTGAGCACAACCTTTCGATGGTTTCCGCCAGTGATTGGGTGATTGAATTTGGTCCTGGATCCGGCCCTGATGGTGGTGTTGTCGTTGCAACAGGAACCCCTCAGCAAATAGCCCAGACAAAAACTGCGACGGGGCGCATGCTAAAGAATTTGCATGAGACCAAAGTACGGCGGCCTCAGAAAACCGCTCAGCCCTCCGAAGTCAAAAAGCCGCTTAATAGTGAGCATGCTAAGGCCGCTTTGCGATGGCTTCGGCGCTTATTAGGGCACGATATTGCAGCGGTTTCAGACCCTTCTCAAAGAAGCGCTGCCACACCGACGATTATTTTTGAATATGCCAAGGTTCAAGATCAACAACTGATTCAATACGGTGGTCTAGACCGACACCTGCTCACCTTTGCCTTAGAAAATCACATTCTCTCCTCGGATGTGTACAGCTCTGATAACTTCTTAAACATTTGGTGTCAGACGCCGGATGCACAACTGGTGATTCAGCCTCTTCTTCAAGATGTTTACATATGGGGTCATGAGCTTCCGCACAGTATTGTAGAAGGCAGGCTTATTTATCTTAGGAAACAGGGCTATGATACTTTTCCATTCACGAATTATCTTGAAGCACGTGCTACAAGCAAAGATTTTCAATGTGAAACGAAGGCTACCCGTGCTCAACGAGAACAATGTCTGGCTAAAGCGATGGCGATTGGTGCAGGGTACGTCGAGCTTCAATATAAGGGTGAGTGTATAGGCAAATATGCGACACGCTTTGTCGATTTTCAGCATGGATTAGTTAGTCCTCTGGCTATTTCGCCTTATGATTTTTTACAGAAAGGAGAGCGGGGCAAATGTCCAGCTTGCAAAGGCAGTGGCAAACAAGCCGCCTGGGATCTAAGCCTCATTTTTGCTGATCGTGGTTGCTCAATTCTCGACAAAGAGCTCTTTAGCTCTTCCGCAATCGAAATTCTCAAGGGGACTCATCGCAATATACT
>NZ_MUFH01000325.1:0-2529 GCF_001996115.1 Salinivibrio sp. MA427 | reverse complement strand
GCCGCATCTTTTACTGCATCAAGATTATCAAAGTGATGATAGAGCGCGCCTTTGCTGATCCCCGCTTTTTTACCCAACTTTGTTGCTGTGAGTGCCGCAAGCCCTTCATTACCAACGATTTCCAATGTGGTTGAAAGAATATGTTGCCGCATCGCCCGCGACGCAATTTCATGCTTATTCATCGTTATTTGATCAAATTTGAAAGTCCAAGTGAAAAAATAAAACATACCGAATGTTCATTCAAATATTTACGCGCAAAATGTGACCGATAACCGAATGATTTATCGACAGCTATGCGTGCCAAAAAAGGATAAGTGAAAGTCGATGTTGTAAAATAACAGCCGAGCACGCAAAGACAGGTGCGGTCTCTGTGTCTACAATAACAAGAGGAAAATCAACAAAAGTCGGGTAGAAACGATGAAAAGATTATGGGCTTTATTACTGATTATGAGTGTCTCGGTATCCGTGAATGCCAAAACGACTTATGTAGTAGGCGTACAAAGCTTTTCTCAGTATTATCCCTTTTCAGCATATTCTAATCGCAGTTATTCAGGGTTTAATCGCGAGTTACTCGATATGTTCGCCAACACGCATCACTATCGATTTGTGTACAAAGCTTTACCACTAACAAGCCTTCCTTCCCGTTTTGTCGATGGTGTCGTTGATCTTAAATATCCAGATAGTCCCGATTGGGATCGCGACATCAAAAAAGGCGTCAATGTCATTTATAGTGAGCCTGTGGTTGATTATATCGACGGCGTCATGGTTATCGACCAAAACTATGGCCAACCTATTGACCAATTACAGCGACTAGGAACCGTCGTAGGCTTTACCCCTGAACTTTATCAATCACGTATCCGTTCGGGCCAAACACGCTTAAATGAGAGTTACAAATATGATTCTTTGATGATGAAGCTTGTCAGCGGTCGTATTGATGGCGGCTATGCAAATATCGCTGTTGCAAAGTTTTATCTTGACCAAATGGGCTTTAAAAAAGGATCGGTACGCTTTGATGATACCTTGCCCCATGAAAAAGGGACTCAGCGGCTATCCACCATCCATCATCCCAAGCTCATCGACGAATTCAATCAGTTTCTATCCGATAAGCAAGAGGCGATATCTGCGTTAAAAGCGCGCTATGGCATAGAGTAAGTGAGAATTATCAGAGCAACGCTGTCAACGCCTTCCTTTGAGGGAGCGAATCAGTTAATGCTTTAATTCAGTATACGATATTGTATACTCGAGCCGCCCATTCAGGCAGGATAAGTGTGTTGTGCCAATATAGTGAAGAGTACTCTTGAATAATCAGCTTATCAGTTTGGATTTATTTTACGCGATAGAGCATCTGATGCCCGGTAAGCGCACGGCGGCATTGTTTCGTCGCTCGATCAAACATCTCCCTGTCACGACCTTGTCTCTCCCTCACTATGATTCTGCAGCCGGACTTCAGCTCGCGCTCTTTCGCCACTGTCGAAACTATGTCGCGTTTACGCAAGGCAAACCCATCTCACCCGATTTTGACTTTTCTGGTACCGCTGAACAGATCCTAGCGGCAGAGTCGGTAATGAAGGCATTTATTCGCGGCGCCTATTGGTGGGTTGAGTATCATATGGGGCTATATCGTGAAGACTGGAGTCAAGAGCAGACGCAACGTTGGTTAAGAGATTTACGGCTGTTGGTACAAGTTATTATTGGGATTGGTAATTGCACGAATGCTGCCTTTTTAATCACCCACCGTGGCCCGATTCAAGCGCTCACTTATGATACGCATTTAGAACCCTTCCTAAACAATTATTAGCGCGGTGATTGAGCGCGCTATTCATTGACCGTTTCGCTGTTTCGTCATGTTTTTTCGGTAGCCTGAGTCCAATACTCATGAAATAGGCTCTTGTATGAAGCGATTGAAACGCTATCAATATGAGCGATACGCCATACTCTGTCGTGCCTCTTACCCTACCTATTTTGATCACACCCAGTATGGATTCAGTCCCCATGGCCGGCGTGATATTTATGACCGATGGGGACGATGTATTATCCGGGTGCTTTGGCGGGAAAACGATGACGCGGTCGTGGTCTTTCGTGGTTCGCAAACCGCCTGGGATTGGTTGGTCAACTGTGCGTGCACACCTAAAACGATCACTATCGATGGTAAGAAGTGTCACGTCCATTGGGGGTTTCACTATCTTCTCACACAAAAAAGTTTGTCATGGCAACCGCACAAACGCCAATACCGACACATGACAGACAGCCAATTTGCGGATATTGCCCAAGCGGCCGATCACACCGTGCTTGAAGGAGAGACAGTACTCACTAAATTAATCTCTGCGTTAACCCCTTTTTTACACGCAGGTAAACATATTTCTTTTATCGGCCATTCATCAGGGGGCGCCATGGCGATTGTCGCTGCAGCAAAGCTAAATCATCAATTTGGCGGGGCAATCAAGCGCATCGTGACGTTTGGACAGCCGGCTGCCGGAATGTGGCGTTTTAAGCAATTATACCCTTTCTCAACACGTACCTATCGTATCT
>NZ_MUFH01000324.1:0-2568 GCF_001996115.1 Salinivibrio sp. MA427 | reverse complement strand
GATAGGGGTTTGGCGAAAAAATAACCCTGAAACTCATCGACCCCCATTTGCTGAAGGCTGGTTAACTGCTCCCTAGTTTCAACTCCCTCGGCGACCACATGAATACCAAGTTGGTGGGCCATGTGGCAAATGGTATCAACGAGCACTTGCTGTCGTGTTATATCTGCCATGCCAGTGACAAATGAGCGATCGACTTTGACTTTGTCGAAGCTTAAATGATTGAGCACTGCCATGGACGACCAGCCGGTTCCAAAGTCGTCAAGCGCGATACGGATCCCGACATCACGAAGCTGGTTCATCAAAAGACTGAATCGACCGATATCATCAATGGTCATTGTTTCTGTGACTTCAAAAATGAGTTGTTTGCGTTGTTCTGGGTGTTTGGCGAAAATCGTTATTACATCAGCAATTAAAGACTCATTGAAAAATGAATCGGAAAGGTTAACGGCGATATCAATATGCGTATTGATACTTTGCCATTCTGTATTGAGCGCGAGATGAACTTGTTGCAGTATCCACGTACCTAAGCGCTGCCCGAGCCCTGACTCTTCGGCGACATTTACGATAAGTTCCGGGTTAATTGGCCCGTACTCAGGATGATGCCAGCGAACTAAAGCCTCGCAACCTAATCGATTTGGATCCGCCGATACAATAGGCTGAAAAGCGACATAAAGTGCATCTTGGTATGGGTCTATCAAGTGCGCCTTTAATTCATCGCGGAGCCTACGACGTTGTTGCGCTTCTTGTTCATACTCCGTTTTAAAGGTGTCAATACTGTCTTTCGTGACAGGCGCTTGTTTAGCTCTCATTAAGGCAAGGTCAGCGTTATTAAGCAACTCATTGGCTAACTGCCAGTGACTGTTTCCCGAGTGGGCATCAACATCAAGACTTTTTGCGATACCTATTGCCAAGGACAATCGATGGCCTGGATAAATACTGTCAATAGCACGACGTAGTGAGTCACATAATGGTTGGGTGAAAAAGCTGAGATGACGACCATCCGAGTAAGCAAGCACTGCAAACTCATTGCTACTGACACGCGCACATGGATACCCATAAGGCAAACAAATGCTGTTTAACTGACTGGCAAGTTTTGTTAATGCCTTATCCCCTTGCTCATACCCCATCAAATCGTTGATGTCTTTAAAACGACGGATATCTATCAACAGTAAGGTATGTATACGGTTTTGCTGGACCGCTTTATACAGGCAGTCCAGAAGATAGTTTCGGTTGGGTAAGCCGGTGAGGCGATCCTGCCACGCCAATTCTTGTTGCTTGCTGCTATTGCGATACAGGCGAAACGCGAAAAAAATCAATACTAATGTGAGTATGAACATTGCAGCGTACATCACTTTGATTTTCTCATCGAGAAATGCGCGCTGTTCGATGGAGGCTGGACCCGTAAAGTTATTCACCATCAAGTTACGAATTTGGGGAAGCACAATGTCTATTTCATTGAGCAAATTTTGAAGCCGTTCTCGATCACCGTTTAACACAGCCTGCTCATGCCGTTGAATGAGTCGAAAAGCGCGCTCCACAATAGGTTGGGCATTGAAAGCGCGTCGCATTGCCGCTGTTTCTTGACTACTTAAAAATGTATCGTACCGACTCCATAAGATGTCATAGGTAAGAAGCAGTGATCGTCTTGGGCTTGAATCCTCGACAAGATAGAGTGCCAAGTCATTTCGAAACTCGAGGGTCTCTAATTCCATTTGGGCAAGTGCCCAGGCAGACAGCTGGGTATGAAGTGTTTGTTTCGTATAAGCTTGATGAAATTGATAAAGCGCCGTCGCGGTCAAGAGTAGAGCCGTGAAGACAAACATAACAAAAGCAATAAGAGGGCGCTTTACCATTCGACTTTGTACCTCATCAACTCTCTATCTCAAGTGGTGTTATCGGCTGTTTTTCGCCGCATTGTGCTTTTTAATATAGGCGCTGGACGCTACTCTTTTAACACTTCAACACGATTGACTTGCCATGCCATTCGGCTGTGTAGTACTTCATTTTCAAGTTGGCTAAAGGCCGAGAGTGGATAGATAACCCAAATGGGACCTTTGTCTCGAACCCGCATCCAGTCGCCATTCTTTTTAATCGCGAAGATGGGATTATATTTTTTGATATCGTCTCTCGGAATTGTCGCCCAATAATCATTCAGCGCATAGGCTTTGAGGCTATGTGCGGGCTTATTCACCGTTTCTAACAGTTTTTGGGCAGAGACACCAAGAAAAACCTGTTCTCCTTCGGTCCATGGCGTTTGTGTTTTGATCGTGCGATCCGCCAGCTGAATGAGTTGTTCACGGGTTAGCGTTTGTTTTGCTACGTCACCGGATATCTTCAGCATTGGCGTAGCTTCAACACGTGATGCTAGCAATGCCAAGAATACTGTCGCTATCAAAAGAAAGTGTGTGCTGCGCTTTTTATGCGACTGTGTCGTTGCACTCTCGATGGTTACCATGTTGTTCCTTCCTTATGCTGTTATTTTTTAAACCTAGCTTGAGCGGGTAACTTCCTCAAGAAAGTACGGATAAATCGCTAACATGCCCTCAGTTATTATATAGAACGTAATAG
>NZ_MUFH01000323.1:0-2590 GCF_001996115.1 Salinivibrio sp. MA427 | reverse complement strand
ATGAAGATTCGATCGAAACTCGCCAGGTTGTGCTTGGCGTTTCATCGACGCAATCACCTTATCGCCGATAACAAAGCAGCGAATATCAGCACCGCTTGATTCTCGAATATATTCTTGCACTAAGATATCGGCTTTAAGGCCCATAAATGCTTCGATCACACTTTCTGCGGCTTTTTTGGTCTCGGCGAGCACAACGCCAATACCTTGGGTTCCCTCAAGCAGTTTCACCACCACTGGCGTGCCTCCGACCATCGTCAGCAAATCGGCAATATCACCCGGTTTACTGGCAAAACCAGTGTGCGGCATACCGATGCCTTTGCGTGATAGCAGCTGCATAGAACGCAGCTTATCCCGCGAACGTGTGATGGCGACAGACTCGTTCATCGGAAAGACACCCATCATTTCAAACTGGCGTAAGACAGCACAGCCATAGTAGGTAACGGACGCGCCAATCCGTGGAATAATCGCATCGAACCCACCGAGATCTTCCCCTGCCAAATGAATAGACGGTTGGGTTGAGTTGATACTCATATAGCAGCGTAATGCGTCGATGATCTTGTAATCATGGCCACGTTGTTCGCAGGCTTCGATGAGGCGGCGCGTAGAGTAAAGATTTTTGTTACGCGAAAGAATACCGATTTTCATTGCGCTTGGGGCTCCTTATTTACCGAGGAGGAATGAAGACATGGGATCGACAATGATCTTACCTGCCATTGCGGTGCGTCCCAGTAACATACGAAATCGCATGTTATCGCGTGCGGTGAGTGTCATTTCGATGGGATAACACAAGGTTCCCGCTTTTATCGTTGTTTGTATCACATATCGTAGTTGCTCGTGTCCTCCGGAATCACGTACGAGGCGTCGTGCGAGAACCGGTGCTTCGGCTTGAACGGCGGTTTCGTCATCGCCTTGGTTTGGATGGACCCAGAATCTTACCCACGCCTGGCCGCTTTTCTCGAACTCTTCAATTTTAAACGTGTGTAAACAGGAGGTGCGTGCACCCGTATCGATTTTCGCTTTGATGCGGGCTATATCGAGCTCAGGAAGGCTCACCCATTCGCGCCAACCGACACAGACTTTATCGTTCGATTTTACAGGCATTGTCATCATTACTCGTTGTTATTTAGCCCTTGTCTCACCATAGAAGCGATAATGATTATGCGTGGTAAGAGTCAGAAAAATCAGCGATGATATGTGATAACCATCGCATACCAATTGCGGCGATGTCATGGCATTTTGTGGGCGACGGATGATCCTCATCGGGCCTAGCCAATGCGTTTTCCGCCCATGGTTTCGTTATGAAGGAAATACCATGCAAACCAGTGAGAGACAAGAAGTGATTGATGATCTGCTGTCAAAAGTCGATCAAGGTTCRCTTGATGTCGTGCAAGATATTGAGCAGGCACATAGTTTAGATAGCCTTGCGTTATTGTTAGAAGCCTTACCGTTGACCGATCGTGTGGGATTCTGGGAACAACTGTCGTCGTCATTGCAGCTGCCTGTGCTGGCTGAAATGCGAGATGATGCCAGTGAAGCGATTATCCGTGCGGTGGATGATGATCAGTTGCATGCACTATTCGCCGACTTGGATGCTGATACCTTACTTGAGCTGCAAGATGTGCTGACCGAGCCATTACTGGAAGAAGCGCTAGGTCGGATGGATTCAGAGCAAAAGCAACGTTATGCCTCCGCCCAGCAGTATGCAGATAATCAGGTTGGGCATTGGTGTGATCATCAGCCTTTGGTCGTTCCTGCAAAAACGAAAATTAACGTGGTATTACGATGGTTGCGGCGTGTCATGCCAAAGTATTGTGATCACGTATTTGTGGTCGATAGTCGAGGCTTTTGGGTGGGTGCGGTGCCAATCCACCAGTTATTTGGCGCGGATGGACGATTAAAAATTAGCGAGCTGGTTCGAGACCAATTTCCCAGCTTGAATGCGCGCGATGACATCTACGCCAGTGCTGACAAAGTGGCAAACAGTGAAGAGATTGCCTTACCCGTACTCGACGAGGGTGGGCTCTTGATTGGTCGTTTTGATTTGGGCACCGCCTATGAGATGCAGGCCGAGCGTGCCGAAGCGCAAATTATGGCCTCTGCGGGTCTAGATGAAGACGAGGACTTATTCTCGCCGGTGATGAAAAGTGCTCGAAATCGCGCACTATGGCTGGGTATCAACTTAATGACGGCCTTTCTCGCCTCCTGGTTTATCGGTTTGTTTGAAGCTACGCTACAACAAGTGGTGGCGCTGGCGGTATTAATGCCGGTTGTTGCATCCATGGGAGGAATTGCCGGCAGCCAAACGCTCACCTTGATCGTACGTGGTTTAGCACTTGGACAAATTTCTAAGTCCAACTTAAAACCCCTGCTTACGAAAGAGTTTAAAGTCGGCTTATTTAATGGGATTTTATGGGCTGTGGTGATTGGTGTTATTGCAGGATATTGGTTTGATAGTTGGGGCTTAGGTGCGGTGATTGGGAGTGCAATAGTCGCTAATATTATCAGTGCCGCCTTGGCAGGAATATTTATTCCAGTGCTATTAAATAAACTGAAAATTGACCCAGCACTCTCCGGCTCAGTGATCTTAACC
>NZ_MUFH01000322.1:0-2593 GCF_001996115.1 Salinivibrio sp. MA427 | reverse complement strand
GTTTTACCCACACCATTTTCGCCAATGATCGCCAGGCGCGAGCCCGCTTCAAGCAAAAAGTGACCGTTTTTAAATAAAGCTGTCTCGTCAAAGGTATGGCCAACCTCGCGTAATTCGACCGCTTGACGGTGGAGTTTTTTGCTTTCGGTAAATTGAATGTAAGGATGCACACGGCTAGACGCTTTGACTTCATCAAGCTGGATCTTTTCCATGCGTTTGGCGCGTGAACTGGCTTGCTTAGCTTTAGAGGCATTGGCACCAAAGCGATTCACGAAGTCTTGCAGCTCACTAAGCTCCGCTTCTTTTTTCGCGTTGCTCGACAACAGTTGCTCGCGTGCCAAGCTAGATGCGGCGACAAAGTCATCGTAGTTGCCTGGATATACACGTAGCTCGCCAAAGTCGATATCGGCCATGTGGGTGCACGTGGCGTTCAAGAAGTGACGATCGTGAGAAATGATAATCATGGTGCACTGGCGCTGTTGCAGCTCACCGGCCAACCAGTTGATGGTATGAATATCCAAGTTGTTGGTCGGTTCATCCAACAGCAAAATATCAGGATTCGCAAACAAAGCCTGGGCAAGCAGCACCCGTAATTTCCAACCCGGTGCCACTTGCGACATCAGGCCAAAGTGCAGCTCTTCTTCAATCCCCGCTTGCAGCAGAATATCGCCAGCACGGCTCTCGGCGGTATAACCGTCCATTTCCGCGAACTGGCTTTCTAGCTCTGCGACGGCCATGCCATCTTCTTCGCTCATTTCCGGCAAAGAATAAATGCGCTCACGCTCTTGTTTGATTTCCCACAGCTTGCGATCGCCCATCATCACCGCATCAATCACTGAGTATTGCTCATAGGCAAATTGATCTTGGCTAAGCTCGCCCAAGGTTTGTCCTGGCGTGATGGACACATTGCCTGCGGTAGGCGTGAGCGCGCCACTCATGATTTTCATCAAGGTGGATTTGCCACAGCCGTTGGCTCCGATCAATCCGTAGCGGTTACCGTTACCAAATTTGGCAGAGATGTTTTCGAATAGCGGTTCGGCACCAAACTGCATGGTGATATTGGCGATTGAAATCAAAAGACGTTCCTAGCGAATGTGCTCAACCAGGGCGTGTAGTCATGCCAACAAAGCATCTGACTCACGGCCAAGCGAGAGGGTGTAAAGATAAATATGGCTGAGCGCGCATTGTACAGAAGTGTGATGGAATTAACAGATTAACCTGAAAAAACCAAGGCCAATATCGCTGGCCTTGGGGACACGGATTACAAATACCGCCCTTGAATATACTCGCGGAAGTGGGCGGGGTTGAGGGTTTCGCCGGTGGCATCCTTGAGTATGTTGTCGGTTGAGGTAGTGCTGGCGCGTTGCCAGATATGTTGGGATAACCAATCAAAAATGGGCGACAGGTTACCGCTGGCGATAATGCCATCGACATCCAGTTGCTGGCGCATTGCTTGCATCAATTGCGCGGCATACAGGGCACCCAAGGTATAGGTGGGGAAGTAGCCAAAGCTGCCATCGGTCCAGTGAATGTCTTGCATGCAGCCGTTTTTATAGTTGCCGGCGGTGCTGAGGCCAAGGTATTGCTGCATGGCGTTGTCCCAACGCTCAGGAATATGATCAACTTCCATGTTGCCACTGATCAGATCGCGCTCGATGTCATAGCGCAGCATGATGTGTGCCGGATAGGTGACCTCGTCGGCATCGACACGAATATAACCGGGCGCGACTTGAGTTAACACGCGGTGGAAATTCTCGACATGAAAGGCGGGATCGTTTTGGCGGTTAAAGGCAGATTTAGCACGCTGACAAATCAAGGTAGCAAATGCTTCACTGCGGGCCAGCTGCATTTCAAAAAACAGGCTTTGGCTTTCGTGCACGCCCATCGAGCGCGCTTGGCCCACGGGTAAGCCTGCCAGGTCCTTAGGCAACCCTTGTTCATAGCGCGCATGGCCGGTTTCGTGGATCACGCCCATTAATGCCGAGGTAAAATCTTGCTCGTCGTAGCGGGTGGTAATGCGCACATCAGTGGGCACGCCGCCACAAAATGGGTGGGTGCTGACATCCAGACGACCCTGTGCAAAGTTAAAGCCCAAATGCTGCATCACCTGCTCACCTAAGGCCTTTTGTTGTGCTTGGGTAAATGGCCCTTTGGGCATAAGGGGTGGCTGTTGCGCTTGCTTGTCGACTACCGCCTGGATGGTCTCCGGTAGCCATGCTTTAAGCGCACCAAATACCTCATCGACACGATCAGCGGTCATTCCTGGCTCGTAGAGGTCGAGCAGGGCATCGTAAGGCGCACAACCTTTTTGGTCCGCACGAATATGGGCTTCTTCGCGCGCCAAGGCCACCACTTCTTTTAAATTTTTGGCAAAGCCTGCCCAATCGTTATCTTGACGTTGTTGGCGCCAAGCATGCTCGCATTTGGCACCCGCTAAAGATTTGGCTTTGACCAGGGTGTCAGGCAATACGCTGGCCTGCTGCCACTCGCGCTTCATCTCTGCCACGCTCGCTTTTTGCGTCGGTGTCAGTTGCTCCAATTTATCGTCCAGCTCTGCTAACCAGTCACTAAGCTCAGGTTGGGTGCTTTGTTG
>NZ_MUFH01000321.1:0-3489 GCF_001996115.1 Salinivibrio sp. MA427 | reverse complement strand
GCTTAATAATCAAGGCGATATTTATTTCTTCGATGGACAACAATCCCACCCTCTAGATGAAACGCTGACCTTACCTGACGAAAAAATAGTGACCATCGCCTATGCCCACCAAACGTTATGGCTTGCGGGTCAACGAGGTATTTACCGCTTTCGCACGGGCGACAATACACTAATCCAATATAAGTTGTCAGACAGCGGCAAAGACACACGCGGCGAGAGTCAACCTCGATTAGCCGCGGTGAATAACACGCTGTGGTATATCCAAGATGGACAATTAAGCCGTTATCACGTTAAAGAGAATCAATTTCGTATTTGGCGAGCTGGTCAATGGCGTGCGGACCATACGTGGCTTACCGCTGAGCACCGATTAGTCGCGATCGGCAAAGGTTTGTATCAGCTTACCGATGACGGTATTCGCCAACTCACGCGCTTTACGAGCTCTGTGACTGCGATAACGGCAAAGGGAGATAGAGCTTGGGTCAGTACTGAACGAGGCGTCTACCTCTTAGCGTTATCAGACCGTGCGGTTCAAGCACGGCATCTACTTAATACCCAAGGGGGTTACCAGCGCCTAACGGTCGGCTCCGGTGGGCTTTGGGCGGCGCGCGCCGATGGCGTCTATTTTCTCTCTATTGGCGGGGAAGCAACGCCCGTATGGCAACCCGGCGCTCGGTTAATACCGGGAAAGTCAGTCACATTTTTGTGGGGCGACTTTGAGGGCGGCGTCTGGTTTTCAACCGATAAGACAACCCGTTATCGCGCGCCTGGGCAACGCTGGATTTCGCATCAACATCAGGATGTGCCAACAGCGATGACACAAGGTTTTATGGCCAGTAGTGATTGGCGGGGGCTGTATTCAGGCGGTTGGCGGAATTTAAGCGCTGACCTCACGCTCCCCGAGTCTCTCTCGTCACTCCCGGCTCAGCATTTATATGTCGACTCAAATGGCGTTATGTGGCTGGCGTTCAAGGATCGCCTCATTCGCTATTGGCCTGAATCTGAAAAGGTTATCGATTATGGCACCGACTGGCAATCTGATGCGGGCGATATATTAGGCTTTTATGATGATGGCAGAGGGAGTGTTTGGATTCGTCATCGCCAAGGGCTGACGCGTTATCGTCATGACCAGTTCCAGCCGATACCGCTCATGGATGCTTTACTACCCATCGTTGATCTCTATGCCGATGAGCAAGGGCGGGTATGGTTGGTGAATAATAAGGGGCTATATCAATACAACCCAAACTTATCTAATTCAACCTCGGTGGCGTACCTAGCATTGGAGAATGAAGCCTTTCGCTGTATCACTGGAAATCGAGATGGTATCTGGGCGTACAGTAATCAGGCTTTAATCCACATTGCACCACGAGGTTTTATCCGCACTTTCCGACTGCCTTCTGAGTCTGAGCAAGTGGCTTGTTTTGCGTCTCGCCCGCATCAGTTGACCATTCTGGACGCTGAAAATAAGTACGTGATTGAAACCGACCAACTCGCGTTTTCGCTGCGTAAACCGCCTCAGGTGGTGATCGGGGCTCTGTGGCAGCAACATAAGCGCTGGCGTGTTGGCCCACGCCAGCAGACCGCAATCACACTGCTCGAAAAAAGCCCGGTTAACGTGTCTTGGGGAAGCTGGCCGCCAGAGCGTCAGGTCTCTCGTATTCATTACCAATTGGTCCCTTACCGACAATCTGGCCAGTCTTTGGCTAAACCGCTGGCCGCTTGGCAGCAAACCGGAAGAGAAACCTTCTCGTTAGCGAATATGGTCGGAGGGCACTATCAGCTTCGGATTGCCATTCCGCGTGATGGCGCGTCGCATACTGTGCTGGATATGAGGGTCTCTATGCCGATATTGCCTCACCTGGTGAGCGGTGTCGTTTTGATGCTCTTTGTCAGTATTGTATTAGCCGCAGTTAGGTTAGCGTTCAAACAACGGCACCAGGTTGGGCAGCATACTGATTTTCCCTTGGATCATGCCGGTGCATATCCGGTTTTTCAGTCCACGTTGAAACCCATGTGGACTGAATACCAAGCGCTCGCTGTGCCGAGTGAAACTAAAAAACGAGAGGGTGCAACGGAGGCCTTGGCGGAATCCTCGGATGCTGGGTGACATGATCACGACAAAACCGTTAGTCCTTGAGTAACAAGCGCCTCTCTAAACTGACTTACAAGTGCTGTTTGCTGTGACGGTGAGCGCGGCGTCGCCTGGAGGTGCCCCCAGATTGGATTGGGCCATACTGCATCGTCGCGAAATCGCGCAACATGATGGAGATGAAGCTGCGGGACCAGATTACCAATCGCCGCAATATTGAGCTTGTCGGGAGCAAAAAGTGATTCTAGACAGCTTGCGACCAGGGCGGACTCTTGCCAGAGTGTTTGTTGATCGCTTGGGCTGAGATGATGGATTTCTTCGATGCCACTTATCCGAGGGATAAGCAAAAGCCATGGACCAAAATCTGCGCCTGCAAGGCGTAATTGGCACAATGCAAAATCGCCGACATACGCGCTGTCAGCGGCTAAACGAGGGTGAAGAGAAAAAGACATAGCCACTCCGTATTGAAATGAATCTCGCCAGCTTATATCACAACCGACGAGTGGGTCANGTTATATTGTCCGCTTAGCCATTACATGCGTTCAAGCGTATTGATGCCCAATAGCGCCAAACCTTGCTTGATGGTTTTCGCAGTGAGTGCGGCCATGCGCAAGCGGCTTTGGCGAGTGTGTCCTTCTGAGAGCAGGATTGGGCAAGCTTCATAAAAACTAGAGAACAAGCCTGCAAGCTCAAAGAGGTAACTACACATTAAGTGCGGCTGTCCTTCTCGGGCTACAGATTTCACGGCTTCTTCAAATTGCAGTAGCTTAGCAACCAATGCTTTTTCTTTTTCGTGCTCAATGATCATCTCACCGTCAAGCGCATCCCGATCGACGCCTGATTTTGCAAAGACTGAGGCAACGCGGGTATATGCGTATTGCATGTAAGGCGCGGTATTCCCCTCAAAGGCCAGCATATGATCCCAGTCGAAAATATAATCGGTAGTACGGTGCTTGGAGAGATCGGARTATTTTACCGCTGCCATCGCAACCGTCGTCGCGATATTCGCTTGCTCGGCCGCATCCATGTCAGGATTCTTTTCAGCAATCAGTGCTTTGGCACGCGTTTCTGCTTCGTCCAATAGGTCAGCAAGACGCACTGTGCCGCCCGCACGTGTTTTAAACGGTTTACCATCTTTACCCAGCATCATGCCGAATGCATGGTGCTCCAAGCTAACGGTTTCCGGAACATACTCGGCTTTACGAACAATGGTCCAGGCTTGCATTAGATGTTGATGCTGGCGTGAATCAATGAAATACATTACGCGATCAGCGTTAAACTGTTCATAGCGATACTTGGCGCAAGCAATATCGGTGGTGGTATAAAGAAAGCCGCCATCACGTTTTTGGATGATTACACCCATCGGCTCGCCATCTTTATTTTTATATTCGTCGAGAAAGACC
>NZ_MUFH01000320.1:0-2599 GCF_001996115.1 Salinivibrio sp. MA427 | reverse complement strand
CAGTTAGACATTGCGGGTGGTCGGTACCTCGCTGAGGATATTTTTGCACCCTTTGATACGCCTTTTTGTGATAATTCAGCAATGGACGGATTTGGATTTATTCATGACGATTTCAAGCGTCATAGTGAATTTAAAGAAGTTGGGGAGTCATTAGCTGGGCATCCCTTTAGGGGCTCCATCAAAAGCGGTGAATGCATAAGAATTATGACGGGGGCTACGGTTCCAGAAGGAATAGACACTGTTGTAATGAGAGAAAAAGTCACAGTTCAAGGAAAAAGGATCCAGGTACATTCCACCCCTCAAGCCGGGCAAAATATCAGATTAAAAGGAGAAGATATAAAAGAAGGGCAAGTTGTACTCAAAAAAAATAAAAAGATCAATGCTGCCGATATAGCTATTATGGCAACGTTTGGTATGAGAGAAGTCAATGTATACCAACCTGTCACCATCGCTATCTTCTCAACCGGTGATGAAATAATCTCAGTCAATAAGACCAAAGCCCCTGGACTTATTTATGACTCAAACAAACCAATGCTTATTCACTTACTCAAAGCCTCTGGGTTTAACATTTTAGATCTTGGCATCATTCCTGATGATAAAAAAGCGATAGAAACAGCAATCAAAAAAGCAGAGGATGCTGACGCGATAATAACATCGGGAGGTGTATCGGTTGGAGATGCAGACTTCACAACAGAAGTACTCAAAGAACAAGGTGACATTGATTTTTGGAAATTAGCTATCAAGCCAGGTAAACCGTTTGCTTTTGGACATGTGGGAGCTACCCCATTTTTCGGTTTACCAGGTAATCCAGTATCGGCATTGCTCACCTGTCAGATCCTAGCTATTCCAGGTTTATTAAAGCTGAGCGGTAGTTCCACCATTTACCCACAATGGCTCACCGCCACATTAACCACATCGCTAAAAAAACGTCCTGGGCGCACAGATTACCAACGTGGTATTTATTCAATAAACGAGCAAGGACAATTAAGCGTCGCAAGCTCAGGGGCACAAGGCTCGGCATTACTTATGTCTGTATGCAAAGCTAACTGCCTCATTCGCTTACCGAAAGATAGTGAGGATGTCGCGGAGGGGGTCAGTGTTGAGGTGCTTCCCTTTGCCTTCATTCCCGGTTTATAAGACTAAGGGGTGACTAGATGACGTCACCCTAATTTCCATTATAGACGCCAGCGCAAAGCCGCTTGTTTGTCTGAAGGTTTAGCGCTTACCCACACCCAACCTTGTTCCTCAATGTTTTCTTTTTTCCATAAAGGTACTGATATTTTTAGCTGGTCCATAATAAAGCTGGCTGCCTCGAAGCTATCTTTTCTATGTTTGCTGGACACACCAACAAATACAATTGGCTCACAAAGCCCAATCACACCTATGCGATGCACAATAGAAATCTTTTCTACTGCACTCCATCTAAGCTGGACCTCCTCGGTAATTTCCATCATTGCTTTGTTTGTCATTGATAGATAGCTTTCTAAATATATCTCTTTGACACTTCGGTTTTTCTCAGAACTCCCACGCACTCGGCCAACAAAGGTAACAATGGCACCGCATTCGCTGCTGCTCTCAGTCAGTGCTTGAGTAAGCTGATTTATATCTAGGTGATCTTCTTGAATCCTATACATAATTAGCCCCCAGTAACTGGCGGGAAAAACGCGACTTCATCATTTTTATTGATCGAAAAGTCGCTCTCTACAATCGTATGATTGACCGCGGATATTACATCAAGATCATTAAGCCATAAAAAAGCTGTGTTCTGTTCGATTAGATGTTTTATCAATTCAGAAACAGGTAGAGGAGTTGGTACCTCAAGGCTAATGACACTTTCACCTATCCTTTCTCTTAGCAAACCGAAAAACCTGATTTCAATCATAACCCATTCCTCTGTCTATACTACCAGACTGTCCACCAGATTTATGTCGTACGTGAACCCCTTCGATAATCATGTTTTTATCGGCAGCTTTGCACATATCAAACAAGGTAAGCGCCGCTACCGAAACACCGGTTAATGCTTCCATCTCAACCCCTGTTTTGCCATCTAAAATACAACCACAAGTAATTTGAATACCGTTAGGAAGGAGCTCAAAGTCTATCCATATTTTTGATAGATTCAGTTGATGACACAGTGGGATAAGGTCAGAGCATTTTTTTGCTGCTTGGATCCCTGCTATCCTGGCAGTTGAAAGGACATCCCCTTTTTTAATCTGATTCTCTTTGATGCTATTTACAGTCGATGGAGACATTTTTAAAGTTCCGATCGCAACTGCCTCTCGCCTCGTTATCCCTTTGTTGCTGACATCGACCATATTTGCTTGGCCTGTGGCATTGATATGACTAAACTCACACATAATTAGCCTCTCGACACACATTCATTCGCATCAGCAATGTGAGGAACAAAATTACATGGGCCATGTTCGGCATCCAACTGTTCCTTGATTAGCGTTTTCCAACCTGTTTTACATGCACCTGTCGATCCAGGTAGAGCGAATATGATCGTTCTATTCGCGATACCTGCTACACAACGAGATTGAATGGTCGAGGTGCCAATTTCTTGATAAGACACCAACCTAAATATTTCACCAAACCCTTC
>NZ_MUFH01000032.1:0-29660 GCF_001996115.1 Salinivibrio sp. MA427 | reverse complement strand
GCCATCAATACACATATTGCGACTATTACCTTCTCGCCTGACGGCACCATTACTAGTGTAAACGATAAACTCCTAAGTATTATTGGTTACGGTCGTGATGAGGTTATCGGCCAGCATCACCGCGCGGTTTGTTTCGAAGAAACCGTTAATGACCCAAGTTACCAACAATTTTGGCAATCACTCGCGCAAGGTAAACCACAGAAAGGCATATTTCGTCGCCGCCATCAGCATGGACAAGAAATTTGGATGGAAGCGACTTATGTACCGATCAAAGATACCAGCGGCAAAGTAGCCAGCGTTCGAAAATTGGCAGCGGATGTCACTAAACAGCACAAAGAGAGCTTACGACAACAATCTATTCTGGCTGCTATCGATCGTTCATTGGCGGTGATTGAATTTGAACCTGACGGCACAATTGTTCGTGCAAATGATAATTTCCTGGCCGCGGTGGGCTACCAAGCACGAGAAATTGCAGGCCAGCATCATGAGATATTTTGTGATCACGCGTTTTATGAAGATAACCCAAACTTCTGGGCATCACTAGCCAGCGGCCAATTCACGTCTGGCCAATACTTGCGTCGTGATAAACATGGTAATGAAGTTTGGCTCGAAGCAACGTATAACCCCGTTTTTGATGTCAATGGTAAAGTCTATCGCGTGATCAAGTTCGCGACTGCAATCACTGATACAGTGAAGAAAAATCAAGCCGTTAATCAGGCGGCAGAGCTTGCTCAAGCATCATCAGAACAAACCCTCAAGCATAGTGAAAACGGTAGCGCCTTACTACAAGAAGCCGTTCAGCTATCGCAAAACGTCACCGACCAAGCTGTCGAAGCCGCTAATCAGGTAAATCAGCTCAGTGAGCATGCACAGAGCATTGAAAACATCGTCACCACGATCAAACAAATCGCCGAACAAACTAACTTGCTCGCACTCAATGCAGCGATAGAAGCAGCGCGCGCGGGTGATCAAGGCCGTGGATTCGCGGTTGTTGCCGACGAAGTTCGAGGTTTATCACAACGCACCAGCAAGTCCACCACAGAAATTGCCGATGTCGTCGATGAAAACCTACAACTGATCAAAGGGGTGAGTGAGGCAATGGAAAGAGTCACTGAGCAATCAACTATGGGGCAAGAAAAAGTCACCGCAGCCGATAACGTGATGAGTGATATGCACGCAGGTGCAGAAGAAGTGTCGGCAACCGTTCGCGGTCTCACACATTAAAAGTAGACCTTCACCACCAACGCGTAATGGACCAATAAAGTGGATGAGAAAATAAGATGCAACCCCATATAAATGACGTGACTTCGTTAAAGTTGTCAGAGCTAATCCTAGCCTTGAGTACGGCGCTCGATATGACTGAAGGACAGCCACCCGAACATTGTATGCGCTGCACGTGGTTAGGAATGAAACTTGCTGACGCCTTAGCGCTCGATGATCAACAACGTCATGATCTTTTCTATACGTTGCTGCTAAAAGATGCGGGCTGCAGCAGCAATGCGGCACGGATCTGCGAACTGTACCTCACCAATGATTTAGCATTTAAACAAAGCTACAAGGTAGTGGACGGTAGCTTATCCAGCGTACTGAATTTCGTACTAAAAAATACCGGCGTAAAGCGTGGGTTTATGCAGAAGCTCTCGACCACACTCGATATCATTCGTCATGGCGACATGTATGCGCAAGAGCTGATCGAAACGCGATGTACCCGTGGTGCCGATGTCGCACGCGATTTACGTTTTAGTGAAAGCGTTGCTGAAGCCATCTACGCGCTGGATGAACACTATGATGGTGGTGGGCGTCCTGATCAGTTAAAGGCCGATCAGATCCCCTTGTTTTCGCGCATCGCATTGATGACGCAAGTCATTGATGTTTTTCGAACAGAATCCGGTGTCGACGCTGCACTCCGCGAGCTGAAAAACCGTCGCGGCACTTGGTTTGACCCCGACCTCGTCGATACCTTTTTACAGCTGGCTCGCGAACCGCAATTTTGGCAGCAACTGGATAGCCCCACATTAAAAGAAGAAGTCCTGTCGATGACGCCTGCCAACACATGCATTTGGGTCGATGATGATTATATGGATGACATTGCAGCTGCCTTTGGGCGTATTGTTGATGCCAAAAGCCCTTTCACCTCGGGTCACAGTGAACGTGTCGCCGTATACGCTAGCTTAATTGCTGACGAGTTAGCCATTAGTGAACATGATAAAAAATGGCTAAAGCGTGGCGCGTTACTGCACGATATTGGCAAACTCGGCGTAAGCAATGATGTGCTCGATAAGCCGGGAAAACTGGATGACGAGGAATGGGCGCACGTTAAACGCCATGCTGCACTGAGTAAAACCATCTTATCGAAAATCCACCAACTCGATCACCTCGCCAAGTTCGCTAGCGCCCATCACGAAAAGCTCGATGGCTCCGGGTATCCAGACGGCATGCAGGGCGATGACATTTCCCTGCTCACTCGCATTATTACCACCGCAGATATTTTTGATGCTATCACTGCTGAGCGTCCCTATCGTGGCCCTATCCCAATGAACAAAGCCTTATCCATCATGAAAGAAGAAACTGGCACGGCAATCGACGCGCGCTGCCTACAAGCGTTAATCGCAGGTCTCGAGCGTCTTCCTGAGCATTTTATTGTTCATGACGGTACATCGATCACATCATAGGCTTAACCTATCAGGTATATAGGTTAACTCCATTTTCCTTTTTTAATTCGGGACGTTATTCTATTTTCATCAATCGAAACAACACAGTTTCCAGTGTTGAATTTTCGCGATAGCGCGACGATTTAACACATTGATTTTGCCACTAAGGAGGCATTAGATGAGTAAACAATCAGCATTGATCGGATTGGACAGCACCAAAGCTGCAGATTTAGCAGCTCGCCTAGATACGCTATTAGCAAACTACCAAGTGCTGTACACCAATGTGCGTGGTTTTCACTGGAACATCAAAGGCGGCGACTTCTTTGAGCTACACGTAAAATTCGAAGAGATCTATACCGATCTGCAAACTAAGATCGATGAAGTAGCCGAGCGCATTCTTACTATTGGTGGTACCGCTGAACACCGCTTCAGTGAATATTTGAAAATCAGTGAAATCAAAGAGCATGCACCAGAGGCGAACGGTCAAGCCGGTCTACGCGCCATTGTTGACGGGTTTAGTGTATTAATTAGCCTACAACGTGACATTATGAGCCTTGCTGGTGAAGCTGACGACGAAGGCACATCAGCACTAATGAGCGATTACATCCGCGAACAAGAAAAATTACTGTGGATGTTCAACGCATACTTGAACTAATCACCTGTTCGATAACGTAAAAATAGCCCGCTTTGTCGGGCTATTTTTTTATGTCTCTCGCCTTTAAACACGTTTGATAGATCGCTCGCCTAGCGTCATTTAACTCGCCTGGCGTTAACTGATTCAGCGGTGTAAGGTGTTTCTGGTAAAGGCAAAGCTAGCCGTTCGACGTAATTCACTTTGATAGCGCCTTGGTACTCAAAATGCGTCACGATCGCGCTCAAGTGTTCCGATTTAGCGGGACGTTTAACGGGAAGCGAGACCTTCACCGGGCTCGGTGTGTTTTCCGCGCTACTTGTCACATAAATTGGCGTTTGCTCGATCCATCGGTACGCATCATCTAGCCATAGCCAATAAGCGGCTGCCGGCGCGCAACTGGTTGGCGTGTTAGGCAAATCCACCGTTAATTGTTGATCTGGATGGCCGATTAGTTTCACCCAAGGGCGCCGCGGTAATCCGTAAACGACCAAGCTGTAGTGCTGCCCACCTAAACGCAGTTCGTAAACACCTGGATCTACTTGGGTAAAAAGTTGTCCTGATTCAAGTTCTTGAAATCCAGTTTGAGCGCCTAATATTTCACTGATCACCGTCTGACCATTGGGATCAGTGAGCGTAACCAAAGTTGCACGCGATACATGCTCAGCCGATAGTTTGATTTCATAACCTAGGCTTGATGCTCCCGCGCGTCGCACAAAAGAAATGGTAAGCCCTTGTGGAATATCCTTTCCATTCGGCTCAGTTAGGCGTTGACCACAATCTGTTTGATTGATGATCGCATGTTTGAGCGCGGCCCAATGCTGGGTAGCAATCTGTTCTTGCGATAGTGCAAAAATAAGCTCCTGCCAAGCAACAGTAGGTCGGTCGGCGGCTAATGCCTGGTAGGTCTGTTGCATGGGCGTATCACCAAACCAGGCTTGCTCAGCGTTTACTTTTACGCTTAGCATCGCGAATCCGAGAACCAGCAAGCGTCCCCATCGTGTCATAGCATCACCAATCTATAGCCCACGCCACGATGCGTCTCTATTGCTAAATCGGGCAATTTTTGTCGTAACCGCAACACATGATTATCCACAGTACGAGTGGTGGGAAACGCTTGATAACCCCAAATCTTGTTGAGTAATTCTTCACGATGAAAAACTCGCCCTGGGTTTTGTATTAACAATAATAACAGGTCAAATTCTTTCGGTTTCAACATCACGGATTCATTCTGCCAATAAACATTCCGCGATCCCGGCTCAACCTTGATCGGTCCATACAAAAGCTGGCTCTCGCCCAAAGGTCGAAGCTGGGCATAAATTCGCGCGAGCAACTCTTGATGTGAAAAAGGTTTAACCACATAGTCTTTTGCTCCTGCCATGAGCCCTTCAACTCGTTGTTCTACTTCAATTTTCGCGGTCAGTACAATAACAGGGAGCGCTTTTAAGGAAAGCCAGTGAGGAAGCTGAATCAAGCTATCACCGTCGGTCAGTTGCCGGTCTAAGATAACGAGATCGGCGTGATACCAGTGCTTCTCTACCTTGTGGCTATCAACTAACCAAGTACATTGGAAACCGTGGCTCTCAAAAAATTGACGTAGGCCCTCACCCAACAAGGTGTCATCTTCAATCAATAGCAAATGGCTCATTGGGGTAACTCCAACATGCAGCAAGTAGGATGACGTCTAATCAAAAGTTTACCCCCCATTTGCCGCATTAACCGCGCGACTAAAAATAATCCAATCCCCATATTGTGCTCAGACTTTGGTGCTTTACAGCGGCGCCAAACGCGTTGCCCCCATGAAGGAAAAGCACCATCATCATAGACACACACTCGAATTCGCTTGCCGACATGTACTCGGATCCAAACTTTATTGCCACCGTGTTGATGCGCATTTTGTATCAGATTTTTCAAACAAATAGAGAGCCAGTAGAAAGGCAATGTTAATGTCTTATCTTGGTTTAACGTGTAGTCAATGTCATAGCAGTCACACACGTTATCTAACCACTCGGATAACGAGGCTGTTTGCGTTTTAAACTGCTCGCTTTTATCGGTACTTAAATATCCCTTGCTGGTTTCCGTCAGTTGGTTGAGCCGTTGATGGTCGGCCAATAAACGCCACAACACATCTTGCGTACAGTCATCCAGCTTATCGAATTGATTGCGCAACATCTCAACCGTCAGACCCAAACTGGCAATGGGTGTTCGCAGTTCATGGGTGAGTAACTGGAGGATAAACTGGCGCTCGCGCCGCTGTTGGTACCTATCATAAACACTGCGCGCTAATCCCAGCACTAGCGCCCCAAAAATAGCCACCAAAATAGCAATCATGACGCCTCGATAAGCGGGATGTAACTGATTACAAATATTACCATATCGGTAGTCACAGCCCGTTGAGTGGGTCGATAGGCTCAAACGATAATTATCGGCGATCGACATCCATTGTGTGCGAGGTAACGCTTTCCACCCTTCTTCCCCATTTAACCACAGACGGTCTCCATCCAAATAGGCACGGTAACCGTTAAGCTAGGCATCACGCCCTGACTGACTAAGCGCGGCCAGTGCGTCATGCAAAGGGTGATTTTTATTGGCGAGAGTCACACGCTCTACCAGTTCAGGCGGTGGTGTCTTTATTGCGTAATGGCTTAAATAACGCTCGGCGTAACTCCCCCCAGCAGGATGAAGCAGCGGATTTTTTTCAAACCATTCAACCGGTAAAGGCTGTTCTCGACAAAGCGCAAGCTCGAAGCGCTGAGCAACTAACAGCCTTGGTACCACAATGCGCGGATTAGGTTGGCAGGTTTGAACGACCTGGTAGAGAGCGCTCAGATCTTGCCAATCAAAATGTTCAAAATCTGGATATTGTGCCTGGCTCACTAAAAGCGCTTGAGGATAAGCGTTTAAAGCCGGCTGAGCGACCATCAGGGTCCCTGCTTGCCACGCTTCATCGTAAAACCCCTTAAGCTGCGTTTGTAGATCGCTCGCCATCACTTGGCTACTCACCAAGATAGCTATCCATGCCACCCACATTCGCCTTATCACCACGTCACGCCTCCATTGGGCCCACTGCTGCCTGTATATTTAATGATCATAGTCGAGTCATGCCAGGCTGTGTCACCCAGGTGTCAACAGACGATAATAGAAGACAGACTCTCATATCATCCCAAAAAATCAGTTGGTTGTGCACATATCAGTTTGTTGTGTAAATAGGCGGTGGAATTCACAGGAAAATGATGGTGTATTGTTCGAGAAGCATGTGATTTTAGGGGGGAGCAGAAAGGGCGGAGACCTCCCCAGCTACATCCCGGCACACACGTCCCAAGCGCGGGCTGCTTCCTTCCGGACCTGACCCAGTACACAAGATAGTGTTGCGGGAGAACCAAGGAGGCCTCCATCGATATGTCGTTAAGCTTGCTTAACTGCGGGGCATTATGTGGCAAGGCTGGATGCAATGCAAGGAGGATTCGTTTTCTTACCGATTAACTGTTGATCTTATAAGCAATTATCACTTAATCATCGTCTGAGTCTTCCAAGAGTAAATACTCACCTACCCAGATAGCCGCCAGCATAGTGGCCCACGCCACCAGTAACGACATCGTTAATTGATAGGGAACACGCCAAGCAATAACTAAAAACGGCACGCACGGCAAAATGTGCATCGCAGGGTGACGTGAAGCGGCTAAACGCGGTGTAAGCGCCACCCACTGTAACAGCCCAATCATCGCAACCACTGCCACGCTCCACAGCGCGGATGGCCACCCAACCGCCGCGGCCAGAATGGGAAGCACTAGCCAAGCGCCACGGCGAGGTGGTTGGTAGCCCGGCCAATATTGCATCGATAGCCATAACCCGCATAACGCCGCAAGTTGAAGAGCCAAAAACCAGGGAGCCCCGCCTAATTTTGCTTCCGACTGCAAAGCCATTATCCCTGCGAAAATAGCGAGCATCACAGACCCAAGTAACCACTTAACATGGGGATGTCGGTCAGGATTAAACCATAAAGATAACGCTGGCAAGATCAGCAAAGTACTTGCCGCAAGCAAAGCAGGTAACTGCGGTAAAGAAAGGGCCAAGGCCGCCATTCCCAACAGCAATAACCAACTCGCCAATTTGTCTGGGTAGAAGAAAAACAACGCAGGCGCCATGATCGCTAGCCCATGTAAGGCATCGCCGGCACTGATACTCGCAGCAATAGCAATCGCTAGCACGATTGCGGGCCAAACTAATGAGGAAATCCGCATGCACACTCCTTGTGCTGTGGTCATGATTCCCAGTGTAGCGACTAGTTGTCGGATCGTACCAGCGTAATGGTTGGATCATAGGTGTGATTCGTATCCGTGATCACTTTATTAACCGTATTGGTGATAAATAACGGGCGTTCACTGACATCAATTTGCGCGGTGATCACATAATCATGAGAAGCAGAAATTTGGCTTGGATCGTAATTTAGCGCGAAATGGAGGGGCACTTGCTGACCTTCAGTCACAAAAGACTGTCGGCTAATCACTTTACCCGGCGAGTCCATTTTTTTTATTTCTACCAAACGCACAGTGACACTGGCAGTCTCGGGTAAAGCAAGGCGCTCACGATAGACCAAAGTACCAGAAATATTCGCTAAATCATTGGGTTGGCTATTACCAGAGCAAGCGGTAAACACTAGAGCAGTAAATAAGGCGAACAACAGAAACGTTAGTTTCTTCATTAAAGAATCCTCACCGAAACGCGTTTGAATGCGGCAAAAACGCTAAGGTTATGATAGCTTGAACAATAACAATGGAAGCATAGCATGAATCAAGGACTTATGAGCCAACCACTGACAGAACTCTTACAACTGCTGCAGCTTGAGCGATTAGACACCGGCCTATATCGCGGCCAAAGTGAGAATCTTGGACTGCCACAAGTGTATGGCGGGCAAGTGATTGGTCAAGCGCTCTCTGCCGCGAAAACATCCATCGAAGCCGATCGCTTTTTGCACTCATTTCACAGCTACTTCCTGCGTCCAGGCGACCCGGAACAACCGATCATCTATGATGTTGAGATACTCAGAGATGGAAAAAGTTTCAGTACTCGGCGAATAAAAGCCGTACAGTACGGCAAACCGATTTTCTATCTTACCGCATCGTATCAAGAGGAAGAGGAAAGTTTCGAGCATCAAAACTCAATGCCGACAGACGTGCCCGCTCCGGAAACTTTGCGCTCGGAGCAATCACTGGTCGCAGATATTGCCCATAAACTACCCGCCAATGTTGTCAAAGCGTTTGGCAGTGATAAACCAATAGAAGTTCGCCCTGCGACTGTGATCAATCCACTGAAGCCAGAACCGGCCCCAGCGAAGCAATATCTCTGGATCCGTGCTAACGGTGAAGTCGGCGATGACTACCATGTCCACCAATACTTGCTGGGCTACGCGGCGGATTGGGGGTTTTTGGTCACTGCGCTACAACCTCACGGGGTAACATTACTGACCCCAGGCATGAAAGTGGCTACTATTGATCACTCTATGTG
Organism: Salinivibrio sp. MA427; assembly: GCF_001996115.1. Classification (NCBI taxonomy): domain Bacteria; kingdom Pseudomonadati; phylum Pseudomonadota; class Gammaproteobacteria; order Vibrionales; family Vibrionaceae; genus Salinivibrio; species Salinivibrio sp. MA427. The sequence goes on along the minus strand of NZ_MUFH01000032.1, from coordinate 20,873 downwards.
GTTCCACCGCCCGTTTAGAATGGATGAGTGGCTGTTGTTTGCGATTGAAAGCCCCTCCGCCAGTGGTGCACGTGGATTTGTTCGCGGAGAGCTTTTTAACCAACAAGGTGACCTAGTGGCTTCTGCTACTCAAGAAGGGTTAATGCGTAAGCTCTCCTAGCGCTCAGCGACGCTATTCGCTGCAAACAAGGGGCCTGAGCCCCTTTTTAATTTTCTTACCTATGACACGACTAAGCCTGCGCTTCTTCCTCAAGCGCCGCCAAGTGAGCGCTGGCTTGCTGAAGCTGGTACATCTGCCAGTAACGCCCTTGCTGGCGTAGCAGGCTTTGATGACGCCCTTGCTCAATCACGCGGCCGCGATGCAAAACCAAGATGTTATCGGCCTCGGCAATAGTCGATAAACGGTGCGCAATCACTACCACTGTCATCTGCTGACGTAACCTACTTAATGCTTGCTGAACAAGCTCTTCGGTACCGGAATCGATATTGGCGGTGGCTTCATCAAGGATCAATATTTTAGGCTGACGGACTAACACCCGCGCTAGAGCCAATAGCTGACGTTGCCCAGCTGAGAACGTCATCCCCCCCTCGCCCAATGGAGTCTCTAAACCAGCAGGTAAGCCTTTCACGTACTCTGCCAATGCTACTTGCTCTAATGCATGCCAAATCACAGCATCGTCCAGTGTCTGTCCCAGCGCGATATTTTCTTTTAAGCTGCCGGTTAACATGTGCGGATCTTGTTGCACCATCGCCACGCCCTCGCGCAAACTTTGATGGCTTAAGGTTTCAATCGGCAAACCACCCAGCGTTAACGTGCCTTCTCCTGGGCGATAAAACCCCATGAGTAATGACGCTAAGGTTGATTTACCGCTCCCCGTATGACCGACCAACGCCAGAAAGCCGCCAGCAGGTACATTGACATTCACCTCTGACAATACCGGCGTTTCGCCATCATAAGAGAAGGATATATCACGCAGTGCAATGGCACCGTCAGGAATCGGTGTACTGTCATGACCATATTGCTCAGGCGGCGTATCCATCATTTCAAACAATCGCTCCCCCGCTGAAATCGCCTGCTGAAGCAGTGATAATTGTTGCATCATCTCAATCAGCGGCTCAGTGATTCGACCCAGGTAACTCAAAAAAGCATAGAGCACCCCGACGCCAATCACTTCCATTCCACTGACGCCGAAAATTGCCACTAAGGACAGCAAGGCGGCACCGGAGAGCAAATCAATCAAGGGACGGAGATAGATCCCGTTAAGGCGCTGAATGGTGACCATGGCATCCAAGTGATCCGCGGTCATCGTTTGAAAGCGGGAAGAAAACGCCTGCTCTTGCTGCATCAATTGGATAAGATTCATGCCCTGTACCGACTCGTTCATCACCCCGTTGATATCAGCAAGTCGGTCTCGCGCTCGGCGATAGGCGGGCGCTGAGCGTTTTTGATACCGTACCATTACCAAGATGACACAGGGCAATAACACCAGCACGACTAGCGTCAGTTCAATACTGAGCATCAGCATCGCCACCAGCATCACGCTAATCAAGGCGATGTTGCGTAAAAAAGTCGAAAGCACCGACACATACAGCTCTTTCAAGGATTCGGTATCATTGGTTAAGCGCGAGACAATCCGCCCCATCGGCACATAGTCAAACGCGGATAACGGCTGTTTGATAACGTTGGCAAACACGGTTTTTCGAATCCGCTGAATAATCGCCACCGCCATGGTGTTAAAGCGTAACTCGTACTGATACTGGAAGCCGGCCGAAACAATGGTGGATACAATGTACCCCACCGCAAGCGCCCACATGATCATCGCCGGATAATGGTCTTTGGCAACATAGCTATCAAGAAAGATTTGCACCAAATAAGGGCCGGTTACTTCCGCCACCGCGGCTACCAATAAGAAAATGGCGGCAATCACAAACTGGCGACGATCGCGACGCATATAGCTTAATAGCCGATATAAAATCTCTCGCTTAGTCATTGCGCGGCTCCTCATCGGCATCCAGTGCCGCTTCCAGCTGCTGGTATTGATGCATTTCTTGATACCATCCTGGCTGTTGAATCAATTGACGATGCTGACCGCGCTCGCGTATTTGGCCATGACTAAGCACCACGATTTCGTCGGCGCTTTCCAAGGCCGATAAGCGGTGAGCAATCACGATCGTGGTACGCGTTTGTTGATGCTGTTGTAGATTCTGCAAAATCCGATGTTCGGTGTCACCATCAACCGCCGACAAGGCATCATCCAAAATCAAGCACTCGGCACCCACCAATAATGCGCGAGCAATCGAAATGCGCTGCTTTTGACCACCGGACAGAGTAATCCCCTTTTCTCCAACAGCCGTTTGATAGCCCTGCGGCAACTGACGAATATCCTCGTCAATACAAGCCAAATGGGCCGCGTGTTCAATCTCCGTTTGAGTTGCGTCGGGGCGACCGAGGGCGATGTTTTCCGCAATCGAGCGCGAGAACAAAAACGGTGTTTGCGTCACCACCGCAAAACGTTGTCGCCACGACGACAAATCAGCGTTCGCAATCGATACATCACCATAACGAATATCGCCTTTTTCCAACGTAGTCAGATGCAATAGAAGTTGTAACAAGGTGGATTTGCCACTGCCAACCGGGCCCGCAATCCCCAGCATTGCCCCAGGCGGGAGGATCACATGGATATCTTTGAGGGCAAAACTGTCATCCGGTTGCCACTTAAACTGCTCAATGGCCAGCGTCAACGGCTGCATGGTGTCAGGCAGCGGAGTGTCACCACCAACAATGTCTGGCTGCTCTTGCATCAGCGCATCAATACGGGTCCACGCCGCTCGGCCCCGTTCGATAATATTGAACAGCCAGGCGATCGCGAGCATCGGCCAAATCATCAAACCTTGGTACAAGGTAAACGCCGTCAGATCGCCTAACGAAATCTCACCGTTAGCAACCAAATAGCCACCACCGGAAACGGTAAAGAAAAACGACGCGCCAATGGTGCCTTGAATCACCGGCGAAAACAGCGCATCGACCCGCGCTACGGCGAGGTTTTTCTCCCCGGTACGATCCGCAACCTGGTCGAACTGATTCATTTGGTGCTGCTCTAGACCAAAGGCACGTACCATTCTAACCGCAGACAGTGAGGACTGACTCACCTCTGACAGCTCAGAAAACGCCGCTTGTGACTCGGTGAAGGTATGATGTAAACGGCGCCCAAACCGATTGACTAAAAAGGCCATCACCGGCATCGGCAACAGCGCTAAAATCGTTAGTTGCCAACTGATTTGGCTGACCATCACAATCAATACCGCCGCACCTGTGATAATGGAATCACCCGCGGTCAGGACTCCCTCTCCGGCGGTCATCACCACCGCTTTCACATCATTAGTGGATCGCGCCATGATATCGCCACTCGGATAGCGACGGAAAAAATGCGGAGATTGGCGAGTAAAGTGATCATAAAGCCGATTACGCAGCACAGAGCCAAGCTCCGCCGCCGCACCGAAAAGCCACACTCGCCAAACAATGCGCAGCAGATACACCACCCCCCAGATAGCCAGCATGCCCGCTAATAGCCATAACAGTGTTTGCGTAGAAATATCCCCCGCAACCACGCCGTCGACCACATGGCCCACGGCCATCGGTGGGATCAGCTCGAAGACAGAGACAAATACCAAAATAATCATGGCGCCGACATAGCGACGCCATTCACGTTTAAAAAACCAGCCTAACTGCCAAAACACCTTCATGAGGGCTCCTTATTCTCCCCGCCTTTTATTATTTATCTGACCTATCCGATCGGTAGGGCGGTGGTGTATTTAAGTGCTTCCATTGCGAACGTTGATGTCACATTATTCAGACTTGGCACAGAATTGACCAGCTTTTTATAAAAATGATCAAATCGAGTCATATCAGCCACCTGCACCTTCATCATGTAATCGTACTCACCTGCCATGCGATAGAATTCCATCACCTCAGGAAACTCAGTCACCACCTCGGTAAAGGTTTTGTACCACTGCTCACTGTGGTCATTGGTTTTGATGTGGACGAAGGCGGTAAAGGCTAGGCCAACGGTTTCCGGGTCAAGCAATGCTACCCGCCCGCGGATCACCCCTTGTGATTCCAGCCGTTTCAGCCGCTTCCAACAGGGAGTCGTGGTTAAATTCACCCGTTCGGCCAGCGCGGCCACAGACCAGTTGGCATCTTCCTGTAGCGCTGCGAGTAAAGTGCGATCTATCTCATCTAAAGTGATAGTCATAAAAAATCATTTCCATCAAGTGTTATGTAGGAGTTTATTTTTCTCTTTTGGCGTCATTATAGAGCAAAAATAGCAAGGTTTTTATCCTGCGCTTTGCGTAAACTGGTACTAATCACGTATTCGGAGACGCATGATGACAACCCCACATCCTTGCCATACTTGGGTCGGTAACGCGATTCGCCTCATTGAAGCGGACTTTAAACGCTCTGCAGATACCCATTTAATCAAGCTCGACCTCCCTAGCTTCGCGGATATCGATATCTATCTGAAAGACGAAAGTACCCATCCAACCGGTAGCCTAAAGCATCGCTTGGCGCGCTCTTTGTTTTTGTACGGCTTATGTAATGGTTGGATTGATGAACACACCACCATCATTGAAAGCTCATCAGGCAGTACTGCCATTTCCGAAGCGTATTTTGCTCGCCTACTTGGCTTACGGTTTATTGCTGTGGTGCCCAAAAACACTGCGTGTAAGAAGATTGAGCAAATTCGTTTTTATGGCGGTGAAGCGCACTTTGTCGAGCGGTCAGACCAAATCTATGCCGAGTCTCGCCGCCTTGCTAAAGAGCTCAATGGCCATTACATGGATCAGTTTACCTATGCCGAGCGAGCAACGGACTGGCGTAGCAATAACAACATTGCCAACCGTATTTTTGAGCAAATGCAGTACGAGCGCTTTCCGATCCCTCGCTGGATTGTGATGAGCCCAGGCACCGGCGGTACCTCGGCGACCATTGGCCGCTACATTCGCTATCGCTGCCAACCCACTCAACTGATGGTGGCCGATGCTGAGCACTCGGTATTTCACGATTACTTCCTCACCGGCGATAAAAACTTAACGACGGATGAGAGCAGTCGGATTGAAGGGATTGGACGGCCACGTGTCGAGCCCAGCTTTATTCCCGGCGTGATTGATAGAATGACCACAGTGCCGGACACTCACAGTATCGCCACCATTCACTGGCTAGAAAGCCAGCTTGGCCGCAAAGCCGGTGCGTCCACGGGTACTAACCTGTACGGCGTCTTGATGCTGGCGAATGAAATGCGCGCCAACGGCGAGAAAGGCTCTATCGTCACCTTACTATGTGACAGCGGCGAGCGCTACCTAGACACCTATTACAACCCTGATTGGGTACGCGAGCACATTGGGGCGCTCGACCAAGCGACCCATGATTTGCAGACTTTGTTGGGGTAACGCGCCATCGTCTATACAGACGTTGGATAAACAGGCGCGTTAATATATAGATCAGGCGTAGGTCGGCATAAGCGCTGGGACGATATTAAACTTGTCACTCGGTGCAGCCGGCGCGCCCGTTGGCACTTTGCACATATCCATCCTCGAGCCGGGGCTTGTGTAATCGTCGCCAATGGCACCACCGATATATAAACCAGGCGTNGGATAAACAGGCGCGTTAATATATAGATCAGGCGTAGGTCGGCATAAGCGCTGGGACGATATTAAACTTGTCACTCGGTGCAGCCGGCGCGCCCGTTGGCAATTTGCACATATCCATCCTCGAGCCGGGGCTTGTGTAATCGTCGCCAATGGCACCACCGATATATAAACCAGGCGTAGGTCGGCATAAGCGCCAGCACAATGCCAATCATTATCACGATGTGGGCCGCGCGCCATCCGACATCAAAGCCAAAGATTAACCTCGATGTCAAATTTGGCACCGATCGTGACAGGCGCCCGTTGACAATGTGCACTTATCCAACAATGTCCCGGGGCTTGTGTCACCTACGCCAATGGCACCATCAATGTATAAATTTTGTCATTGTATGCATTCCCACGCAGGAGCGTGGGAACGAGCAATCGTCGCCGATGGCACCACCGATATAGAAACCAGGCGTAGGTCGGTATAAGCGCCAGCACAATGCCAATCATTATCACGATATGGGCCGCGCGCCATCCGACATCAAAGCCAAAGATTAACCTCGATGTCAAATTTGGCACCGATTGTGACAGGCGCCCGTTGACAATGTGCACATACCCATCATCGTGCTGGGGCTTGTGTCACCTACGCCAATGGAATCATCGACGTTAAATATTAACGCCTTGTGGCATCGTCGCCAATGGCACCACCGAAACATAAATTTCGTGTAGATCGGGCAAGCGCCGGGGCGATATTAATCTTGTCACTCGGTGTAGCCGGCGCGCCCGTTGCATGGCGCCTTCGACATTTGAGCCAAACGATTAATAAAACTCACAACAAAGTGTCAACACGCTAGTCCGTATCTCTATCTATTCGCGCCTGCAGGGCATCAAACTTGTCGTGCAGGCGCATTAGCTCGAGCTCGAGTTTTAGGTTGATTTCGTAGGTGGCTTTTTGCTCCATCCTATCTTTTGCCGCTTGGCGGTTTTGCGACATCATGATGATAGGCGCTTGGAAAGCCGCCAGACTGGACAATCCTAGGTTAAGCAAAATAAATGGATAAGGATCAAAAGAAGTGTCCCCCACCAACCAAACCGTATTCACGACAATCCAGCCAATAATGAAAGCGAAGAAAAGTCCGATAAACGACCAAGAACCACCAAATGAGGCAATTTTATCCGCCACCATTTGCCCGGGTGTCAGACTTTCGTGAAAGGACTTGTTAACGTTTTCAGAGACAGACGTATTATTGGCAATGCTTTCAATGACTTTTTTCTCACCTGAACTCAGGCTACCAAACGGCTGGCCGAGCAAGGCTTTTGCTAAATTCTCAAAATACTTTTTCATTTTCCACTCCGTGTAAATACGCGCGACACGAAAAACGGTGTCGTGCGTACCTCTTCAATTAAGCGATTGAAATAGAGTAGGTTAATTTAGCAGCTTAGCAAGCTAATCTATAGCTTACGGTAAAGATCAAACCCGGCGGGCGCGAATGGTGCGGCCTTTCACTTTTCCATCATTCAGCTTACGCAACGCGGCTTTAACGCAGGATTGCGACACTGCAATAAACGCCACATTATCGAGCACATTGATTTTACCCACCTGTTTACCGTCAATACCATCTTGACCGGTTAGTGCGCCTAAAATATCGCCCGCGCGTACTTTTTGTTTTTTACCTGAGTCAATCATCAAGGTTGCCATCTCAGGCTGATAAGGCGTAGTGTCGAGCAAATGCTGCGGCGGCAGGGCTTCGGGGAGAAAATCGCGGTCATATTGATCGCCAATCATCGCCAACTTATAGTGCTCAGCATCGTTATACAACGAACACGCTACCCCTTTTTTGCCTGCGCGCCCGGTACGGCCGACGCGGTGCACGTGAGTTTGCGGATCGTGGGCGAGTTGATAGTTGATCACCATATCCATGTCATCAATGTCTAAGCCTCGCGCGGCGACATCAGTGGCCACCAGCACCGAGGCACTTTTGTTGGCAAATTTTACCAAGGTGCGCTCACGGCCACGCTGTTCAATATCGCCATGCAAGGCAACGGCGCTAAAACCATCGTTTTCTAAGTTATCGCACACTTGTTGTGTTTGGACTTTGGTCGTACAGAACACCACACAACTTTGCGGCTGAAAGTGCAATAACAGTAGCTTTAACGCTTGGTAACGCTGCGTGTTGTCATCAACTTTATAGACGTGTTGCGAGATTGTACTTTGCGTTTGCACCTCATCCACTTTAACGGAGACAGGGTGGCTCAGCACTCGCTGGGCAATAGCATTGATCGAGCGCGGGAAGGTGGCGCTGAATAATAAGGTTTGGCGATGAGCGGGAACACGCGCAATGATAGCATCCAAGGTATCTTGGAAGCCCATATCCAGCATCTGATCGGCTTCATCTAACACCAAGGTCTCAACATCATCAAGGCGCAAGGTGCCCTTGCGTAAATGATCGTCGACACGCCCTGGAGTGCCGACAATAATGTGTGCACCATGCTCCAGTGAGCCAATTTGCGGGCCAATCGATACCCCGCCACACAGCGTCAGTACTTTGACATTATGGCGGCCACGCGCCAACTTGCGCATCTCCTCAGCGACTTGCTCGGCCAACTCACGGGTTGGACACAGCACCAAGGATTGTACGCGAAAGCGCTTCACGTTCAGTTTGGCTAACACGCCAAGGCTAAACGCCGCTGTTTTCCCTGAACCTGTCTTTGCTTGAGCAATAATGTCTTTACCATCGAGCACAGACGGCAAGCTCTGCGCCTGAATCGGTGTCATTTCGGTGTAACCCAGCGTCGCTAAGTTATCGAGTAAATCAGCAGGTAACGCGAGCGAGGAAAAAGCGGTATCAGTCAAAGTCGTATCCACAGCAAAAGTAAACAAAGCCGCGCCCAAGCACGGCCAAAAAGGGGGCGTATCATACCAGAATCTGGCTGCTGCCACATTAGTCGATTATAGCCACACGCTTTGCTCCCTGCTTTGCCACTTTATTCATTTTGTTACGCAATTGTTAGACCAAGCTCCGTATTTACACTTGCCCAGCTTGTCTTGTCATTGTGCTTGGTGTGCAATCAAGGCACACAATAAAGGAGGATTGTCTTGTGGCAAATATCCCAGTAGAAAACTACCCACTCTCTCATACGCAGGCGATTGTTTGGAACGACATGGACGCCCTGCAACACATCAATAACACCGTGTACTTTCGCTATTTTGAAGATGTGCGCGTGGTGATGCTTGAAAAACTGGAAGTGTTCGAGCTAGCTAAACGACTGCATGTTGGCCCGGTGGTTGGCTCGACGCGCTGCGATTATCGCGCCCCTTTGGTGTATCCAGATACCATCACCACCGTGGCTTGGGTGGAGGATATTCAAGAAAAGCGCTATGCGATGAAGTATGAAATCTACAGTCACAATCAAGAACGCTGTGTGGCCGAAGGCGAGGCTTTGATTGTCTATTGCGATTTTAAAACCGGTAAAAGCTGTCCTATCCCAGCTGAAACGCTCGAAGGGTTAAAAGCCTTTGTGGTGAAATAGTAAGCATAGAGACGAGCACTGCGCGTTGCCTGACGCGCAGTCAGCCGCTGAGCCATTTGGACATTTGTTCTTTGGCATCATGGTGACTCAAGAGCTTCTCTTCGGTAATGGCGCGCTCGCCACGCGCGATCCCTTCTAAGATAGCAAGACGGCTCTGCGTTAACTCATAATCATCCACATTTAATGAGGTAGTTACTCGTTCTACTTTCATCGCTCGATCAATCGTGACATCTAAATACCGTTACTGTAGCACTTGATGCTCACAGGAACAGGGATTTTGTTTGTGATAACGCAACACTCAGATCATCGCATCTGGCTTGCTGTCGATACCACACAGGGGTACCATCCGTGCTCTGTGTAACACTGGGTGAGCAGCACCGCCAGAGGACAAACCGATGAAAAAAGCCGTTGTGGTATTTAGCGGAGGACAGGACTCAACCACCTGTTTGATTCAAGCGCAGGCAGAGTACGACGAAGTGCATTGCCTCACTTTCGACTATAACCAGCGTCACAAGCAAGAAATTGACGTTGCCCGTGAGATTGCTGCAAACCGCAAAGTCAGTGCGCACAAGGTATTAGATGTTGGCTTGCTCAACGAATTAGCGATTAGCTCGCTCACACGCGACAACATTCCCGTTTCTAACGCGCTGAACGAAAACGGCCTGCCCAATTCTTTTGTGCCGGGACGGAATATCTTGTTTTTGACTTTGGCCGGCATCTACGCCTATCAAATTGGCGCTGAGGCAGTGATCACCGGTGTCTGCGAAACCGACTTTTCTGGCTACCCAGATTGTCGCAACGATTTTATTCAATCGATGCAGCAAGCCCTTGAGCAAGGCATGGATAGACAACTCGCATTAGTGACGCCGCTGATGTGGCTGAATAAAGCCGAGACCTGGGCACTGGCCGACCAGTATCACGCCCTCGATTTTGTGCGCGACCACACCCTAACCTGTTATAACGGGATTAAAGGCACTGGCTGTGGTGAATGTCCAGCCTGCCACTTGCGTCAGCGTGGCTTAGATGACTACCTCGCCAATCAAACGGACGTACAAGCCGCACTGCAACGCAAACAAGCCGAAAACGCGTAACAGCGCGCATCCTTGGTAGCAACAAGAAATAAAAAACCGCCTCATCGCGAGGCGGTTTTTGTATCGAGCATACAACAGCGGCTATTTACGCGGCTCATCATGCGGATTAGTATCAAACTCACCATGACTGGTCCGATGCACGGTTTCCACTGCCAACGCTTTATCTAATTGCTGCGCCACATACTCAGGCGAATGGGTATGTACCGAGAGCAAGCGATACATCGCTGGGATCACCAGCAAGGTGACAAAGGTCGCAAAGGCCATGCCGGTGAAGATCACCGTCCCAACCGCGATACGACTCTCTGCCCCCGCCCCGGTTGACAGGATCAGCGGGATCATCCCTGCCAAGGTGGTAAACGCCGTCATCAAAATCGGTCGCAAGCGACGGACTGACGCATCGATAATCGCTTTTTCAAATGCAATACCACGATCACGCAATTGGTTGGCAAACTCCACGATTAAGATACCGTTTTTCGTCACCATCCCAATCAGCATGATCAAACCAATTTGGCTATAGATATTGATCCCTTGGTTGGTCAGCCACAAACCTAAAAAGCCACCTAGCATCCCCATGGGCACCGTCAACATCACTACCAAGGGGTTGATAAAGCTTTCAAATTGCGCCGCTAACACCAAGTACGATACCAAGAGGGCTAAACCAAACACCACCAGCACACTGGTTTGGTTGTCCCGAAAATCTTTCGACTCGCCCGAGTAGCCCACCGAGATATCAGCTGGCAGCGTCTCGGCCGCCGCGGAGTCGAGATAATCGAGTGCTTGGCCGAGCGTCACATCCTCACCTAAGTGCGCCGATAAGGTGATCGATTTTTGCTTGTTGGTATGGCTTAGACGCTGCGCAGAGGCGGTTTCTTCCACCGTGGTTACCGCATCCAGCGAGACCAATTGACCACTACGACTGCGCATATAGATACGACTCAGATCGCTCTTGCTGCTAAACGCATTTTCATCGCCACGGACATACACATCATATTCTTCACCGCGATCCACATAGCTGGTCTGCGCGCGACCACCTAACATGACTTCCAAGGTGTCGGAGACGTCCCGTACCGAAATGCCAAGTTCAGACGCACGACGGCGGTCTACTTTGACGACTAGCTCAGGCGTATTTTGGCTGTAGTCATAGTCTGGGCTATCAATCATGCCCGCTTCACGACTCATTTCACCTAAGGTCTCAGCCCAGCGATGCAACTCAGGGTAGTCTGGGCCGCTGAGTACAAATTGCACCGGCTCAGAGCTTCGACCGCCAAAGCCGGGCGCAAACGGGAACACTTGCACATCTGGCACACCATTCAGTACCTGACGTACTTCTCCGAGAATGGCTTGTGCTGAACGGTCGCGCTCATCCCAATCCGGTAAAAGCATGATCACAAAGCCGGTTTGATCGCCGGCACGACCACCAAACGCGGGCGTCTGCAAGCTCACCGAACTCAAGGTGCCCGCTTCCACCAGTGGCATTAAGCGCTGTTCAATTTGCTCAATGTTGCCCACCATGCGGTTATAAGCCGTCCCTTCAGCGCCTTTCACAAAGGCTAACAGTACACCACGGTCTTCTTGCGGCACCAACTGAGACGGTAAAGATTGCATTAACGCCCCACTGCCACCAAGGCAAAGTAGGATTACTACTGGGGCCATCCAACGCCAGCGCAGCACCTGCACTAAAGCGCGCCGATAATAGCTTTCAAGCCGCTCAAACCCACGTGTCACAATGCGGTTGACCGGACTGGATGAAACATTTAAGCGCAGTAACTTACTGCCCAGCACGGGCGTCAGCGTCAGAGCAATCAAGGATGAACACAACACGGTCACGGCCAGCATCACCGCAAATTCTGTGAATAGCTTGCCTATCATGCCGTCCATATAGGTAATGGGTAAGAACACCATCACCAGCACCGCCGTGGTCGCAATCACCGCAAAACCAACTTCTCGCGCCCCGCGGTACGCGGCCACCAAGGGTTTATCGCCTTGCTGTAAATGATGGAAGATATTTTCGACCACCACGATGGCATCATCCACCACTAACCCAATCGCTAAGATCAGCGCCATTAAGGTAAGAAGATTAATCGAGAACCCCAATGCTGAGGCAACGATAAAGGCCGAAATCAATGACACAGGCACGGTCACCGCGGGAATCAGTGTTGCACGCGCTTGGCCGATAAAGATATACAATACCAGCACCACCAACGCACCAGTAATAAAGAGCGTGCTGTACACTTCCTCTATCGATCGCTCGATAAATATGGTGGTGTCATAATCGACCCACAGACGCGTGCCTTCAGGGAGAAACGCCTGCATATCATCCACGAGCTTATGGGCACGATCAGAGATATCAAGCGGATTGGCATCGGATTGTGGGATCAAGGCCAAACTCAAGTTGTTGATACCATTGTTTTTATAGGTCGCATCTTCATTGCGTGAACCAATCGCCACGTCCGCCACGTCCGACAAATAAATCGCGGTGCCATCGGCTGTGGTTCGTATCACCAGCTGTTTAAAATCTTCCGCATCACGATACAAACGATCGCTACGCACCGGCATGGTCATCACGTCATTGCGGATTTCCCCGCCCGGGCTTTCTAGGTTTTCCTCCCGCAATGCATCGAGAATATCTTGGGTCGTGACGCCATGTCCTGCCATCTGCGTCGGATCCAGTTTCACATACATCACTTTATACAGCGCACCGTATAAATCGACCGAGCTTACGCCGGAGATCAAACTGAATCTATCTTCCAGGGTGCGCTGGGCGTATTCGGTGAGCTGGTTGCGATCCATTTCCGATGAGGCAAGATTAATGTATATCGCGGCCTCACCGGTGCCGTTATCTTTATACACAATCGGATCATTGGCATCATCGGGCAGTCCACCTTGCGCACGCGCCACCGCATCGCGCACATCACTCACGCCTTCAGTCAGTGGATGATCGAGGTTAAATTCCACCGTGATACGCGATGAACCATTACGACTGACTGACGTAATTTCATCAATACCGCTGATCCCGGACAGCTCATCTTCAATCAACTGTGTGACTTGGCTTTCCATAATGCTTGCCGACGCGCCCGAATATCCGGTGTAAATGCTCACCACAGGGCTATCAATATCCGGCATCTCACGCACAGAGAGCGTCGAAAAAGACACAGCACCAAACACACATAGCAGTAAACTCAAAACCACCGCCATCACCGGCCGCTTCACCGACACATCAGATAACCACATTAGCTGGCCTCCGTCTCAGATGCGGTCTCATCGACACGGCTTTGATCATCAGCTTGATGTTTAGGCGCTTCTGCATTTAACACTGATACTTGTGCGCCATCGCGCATGTTCACCAAGCCTTGTATGACGATGTTTTGCCCCGGTTCAAGTCCTTTACTCACTACCACTTGGTTATCAATGCGTGCACCGAGGGTAATTTCGGTACGATGGGCGATACCTTCATCATCAACACGAAACACATAGCGACGGGTGCCGGAATACTGCAGCGCTTGCACCGGGACAATCACCGCTTGCTGTTGTGGTAAGGCCAATTTTGCTTCCATCAGCATACCAGGTTGCAGTTGGCTTTCAGGGTTATCCAACGCGACCCGGACACCAACAGATAACGCGTCTTGATTGATACGAGAGTCCACGACCCGAATCTCACCATTGAACGTTTTGTCCGGCCAAGCTTGGGAGGTCACTACCACTGGCATATCAGGATATAAGCGGCTGAAATACTGCTCTGGGACTTGAATATCCAGATTCATACGCGACAGATTATCGAGACTGAACAAGGTTTCACCGATGTCCACACGCTGACCGACGCTAAGATCAAACAAACCGATACGCCCGGAAAATGGCGCGGTTAGGCGATGATCATCTAAATCAGATTGCGCCGACTGCAAACGGGCTTTGGCAATGTTGACGCTGGCTTGTTGTGCTTCCAACTCGGTTTGCGTCAATGCTCCGCGCTGCGCCAACTTATTGTATTCTTTAAATTTACGCATTTCATCATTCAGATAGGCCGACGCTTCCAGCACAGCCGCTTGGGCTTTGGCGCGGTTAAATGTCACCAAAGGTGCGTCCTTTTCAACCGTTTCCCCCGGCTGCACATGGACGGTTTCAATCCGTGCCGACACTTCCGATTCAATACTGATCTGTTGATGAGCTTTGACGTTTCCCACTAACGACAGAGACGGTGAAACAGACTGGGTTTCTACCGGCGCGGTCATCACATCCACAGAGCGAGCGCCTGGTGGTGGCGCAGATGTCTCGTCGGTCGATGGCGCCGAGTCACCAAACTGCCAGTACGCGATTCCCGCCAACACAGCGACGCCCAATAGCATCCATTTTTTCATTGCATGACACCTTATTATTTGAATAGCACCAGTGTACTGATCTACTTTTTTTTGTCCTTAAAGAATTGTAAAGACGTTGTTTTTTATCGTTATTACATCCAAATTCGAGATTTAGCTACATAGCATTCAGACTGTGAAAACTCAGGCAGGTTTCAAAAAGCGATAAAAACAACGCTTATCGCTGATTTTGGACGCAAGACGTTGAAAAAAACACCAACCGCATTCTGAGATTAAGAAAACCCTTTACAGCTCCAATCGGTTTGGTAAGATTCGCCTCAATCGCGTGGTGGAGTTCCCGAGCGGTCAAAGGGATCAGACTGTAAATCTGACGGCTCAGCCTTCGAAGGTTCGAATCCTTCCTCCACCACCAATTTTACAAAGCAAGACTCCGTGGTGGAGTTCCCGAGCGGTCAAAGGGATCAGACTGTAAATCTGACGGCTCAGCCTTCGAAGGTTCGAATCCTTCCTCCACCACCATTTTTAAAGGGCCAGCATTTGCTGGCCCTTGTTCGTTGTGCGAAACAACACATTCTATTCGTTATCCAGTCAAGGCCGCCCGCCCATGCGGCGACCACAAATCTTGCTCTGGCCCTTTAGGCACAATGCGCGTCGGATTAATGTTGCCGTGGCTGTAGTAGTAATGGGTTTTGATATGGTGCATATCGACCGTTCCTGCCACGCCTGGCACTTGAAATAACTCTTTCATATAGCAGAACAAATTGCAGTAGTCGGCGATACGTTGTTTGTTACATTTAAAGTGACCCACGTACACAGGATCAAAGCGGATTAAAGTGGTAAATAATCGCCAGTCTGCTTCTGTGATCTGATTCCCAGCCAGATAGCGGTTGCGACTCAGATGATCGTCCAATACCGTCAATGCACTGAATAGCTGATCAAAGGCGTCTTCATAAGCCGCTTGTTCGGTGGCAAAGCCACATTTATACACGCCGTTGTTCACGTTCGGATAAACAAATTCATTCCACTGATCTACCGCTGCACGCAGGTTTTCTGGGTAATAATCGTCATCATTCCCCGTAATGGCATTAAAGGCCGAATTAAACATCCGAATGATATCGGCCGATTCATTACTGACAATGGTCTGGGTTTTCTTATCCCACAAAATCGGCACAGTGACCCGGCCGGTATAGTCAGGTTTGGCTTGCGTGTAAAGCTGGTGAGCGTACTCAAACCCGTATAAAGGCTCGGGCTCGGAAAACGTCCAGCCATACTCCAACATTTCGGGCGCAACGACAGTGACATCAATGTGAGGCTCAAGCCCTTTCAAATGACGCATAATCAAGGTGCGATGTGCCCACGGGCAAGCGAGAGATACATAGAGATGATAACGATCGGACGCTGCTTTAAAGCCAGCATCCCCGCTTGGGCCGGCTTCACCGCTCGCGGTTATCCAATGTCGGAATCCAGCATCTTCACGAACAAAGCGCCCGCCTGATGCTTTGGTGTCATACCACACATCGTGCCAAATACCGTCAATCAGTTTTCCCATAGGTCCTCCTTTCTTTCTATGTGCAGTATATGAAGCAACAATAGAAATGTCGGCAGACCCGATTGTTGGAGTTATTCGAAAAAGCTGAGCAATGGCTCCGACATTGAGAATGTCATGATTTTGTTAGAACTTTCTTAATCGCCTTTTTCGCGTTTGACCTTCACTCACCATGTCCTCTACTGTGAATAGCGATGAATAAAAGGAGAAAATTGATGAAACGTTTATTAGCGACCCTATCTTTTGCGTTTGTTGTTGCAGCCAGTCTGCCAAGTTTCGCTGCCAATGAGACAACCGAAATGTCGGCAGATCAGCTGACTGACCAAGTGGTGAGCAGCTACGCTGAAGCGGCTGAACAGGTTGTTTCAATATCTAAAGACTATCAAAGTAAGCTCGAGAGCATCAGTGATGAAGAGCAAGCTAAAGCACTAATGGCGGAGACGCAGAAAGAAATGGCGCAAGCCATTGAGGCAACAGGCCTATCCATTGAAGAATATAACAATGTCTTTCGTCAAGCGCGTGAAGATAAAGAACTGCAAAAGAAGATCAGCAACATGATCAATGAGTAAATATAGCTTGGAACAAGGGCAAGTGTATTCTCTTGCCCTTATTATTTGTTTAGGTTTGAGCCACCGAGACGTGCGATCTAGGTAGCCACAGCGAAATCACCGTCGTAATGAACAAGAAGACGAACGAGACCCACAAACAGGCCGCTAATCCCCATACTTGGAAAACCCAGCCCGACAACACCGTGCCAATTAATCGCCCCATCGCGTTGGCCATATAGTAAAAGCCCACGTCCAACGACACGCCATCGCCTTTGGCATAGCTCACAATCAAGTAAGAATGCAGCGACGAGTTAACCGCAAAAATAACGCCAAACAGCATTAATCCGACAATGATGACCGCTTGTGGGTACCATTGCTCGCCAATTGCGTAAGCAATAACACCCGTCACCACGGCCAATAAACCTGCCCAACCTAACGCTGCTTTACCACCCGGTGAGTGCCCTGCTTGACGCCCAGTGATTTTTGGGGCAATCCCTTGCACCACACCATAGGCAATCACCCACAGCGCAAGAAAGCCACCGACCATACTATGGCTCCAACCGAATGTGTTGCCCAAATAAATCGGTAAGGCGACGACAAACCACACGTCTCGCGCACCAAAGAGAAACATGCGTGCCGCTGAGAGGATATTGACGCTGCGCGACTTGGAAAATATTTCTGAAAACTTAGGCTTACTTTTGGCTTTACCTAAATCCGCTTTTAGTGACACCACACTGCCAATAAAGACCACAGTCAGCACACCGGCCATGGCTGCCACCGCGTATTGAAAGCCAATGAAAGACAGCAGTGCGCCACCGACAAAAAAGCCTGCCCCTTTGAGCGCGTTCTTAGAGCCGGTGAGGATCGCAATCCACTTAAACAGCGCACCCTGTGCATTATCGGGCACCAGGGTTTTGATCGCACTTTTCGCACTCATTTTATTGAGATCTTTCGCAATCCCAGATAGCGCTTGTGCCGCTATCACCCAGGGGATGGTTAGCCACGCCGCGGGTACCGCCAGCATAGTAAGCGCCACAATTTGCATGCCTAGGCCAATATTCATGGTGCGGTTAAGCCCTAATCGAGCCCCTAACCAGCCGCCGACAAGATTGGTCACTACCCCAAAGAATTCGTAAAACAAAAACAGCGAGGCAATTTCTAAGGTGCCGTAGCCTAAGTCATAAAAGTACAGCACCACCAACATGCGCAATGCGCCGTCGGTGATGGTGAAGTTCCAATAGTTAAAGGTAACCAGCATGTACTGGCGCACAGATTGGCTTAATTGAGCAAACATAGTGGCCGTCTATTTAGGTTTGATAAAAGCGGTAAATAAAGGCGATGCACTGTATGCACCGCCACCGTTAACAAGCATCACTTACTGATCGATAAGACCGACGTTGCGCACCAACTCAGCGGTGCGCGTGGCATACCCCATTTCGTTGTCATACCACGCATAGATTTTGACCATACGCTTACCCACCACCATAGTGGACAACCCATCGACAATGGTAGAGCGCTGATCGCCACGATAATCAATCGAGACTAAAGGACGCGCCTCAAAGCCAAGAATGCCTTTAAGCTCGCCGTCCGCGGCCTGTTGCAACAGTGCATTCACCTCGTCGGCGGTGGTATCGGTTTCCACATCAAAAATCACATCCGTCAGTGACGCATTGGCGAGCGGGACACGCACTGCATGGCCATTAATCTTGCCTTTTAGATCCGGGAAAATTTCCACAATGGCCGTTGCTGATCCTGTGGTGGTCGGGATCAAGCTCATGCCACACGCACGGGCGCGACGTAAGTCTTTGTGCGGCGCATCTAAAATCGTTTGGGTATTGGTTAAATCATGAATGGTGGTGAAGGTTGACTGCGCAATTCCCAGTTTTTCATGGATCACTTTCACAATCGGTGCCAGGCAGTTCGTGGTGCACGACGCCGCAGTAACAATTCGATGTTTGCTCGGATCAAAAATCGCGTCATTAACCCCCACCACGATATTCGCCACACGCTCATCTTTGACCGGTGCAGAGACCACTACGCGCTTCACGCCTTGGTCCAAGTATTGTTGTAGCAAATCCGCGTCACGGTGTTTTCCGGTTGCCTCAATCACCACATCACAACCTGACCAATCGACTGCATCAATCGCTTTCTCTTGGCTTGTCGTTAATGTTTGGCCGTTAATCTGCACGCGATTGCCTTCCGCACTCACCGCGTGATGCCAACGCCCTTGTACCGAATCAAACTCCAGCAAATGCGCCAGCGTTTCGGTATCACCGGCCACATCGTTAATGTGCACAAACTCGAGCTCTGGCCAATCAAATGCAGCCCGTAATGCCAAACGACCAATTCGACCAAATCCATTAATCCCGACTTTAATTGTCATTACTCTCTCCTTTACACGCAGCAGGTGGGGCGTGACGCCATCTTGGCAAGCCGCGTGATATCTTCTTGATAAGTGTCTTTTAGGCAGTTGGAATCAACTAAGCCCTGAATTTGTTTGCGCATCCAGCCCGGTAAATCAGCGGCTAAGCGATAAAACACCCATTGCCCTTGGCGCGTATCAACCAACACCCCACTGGCCCGCAGTTGTGCCAAGTGGCGTGAGATCTTAGGCTGTGAGGTATCCAGCGCTTCGGTGAGCTCGCACACACATAACTGCCCTTCACGAGCAATGAGCAGCAAACACCGCACGCGCGTTTCATCCGCTAACAATTTGAAAAACTGGTGAGGCAACATAGGCTCTCTCATTACGCTTTATTAAATGCACATATGGATATACGTATATTAATAAACCCAAGCATGCACGCAACCCTGACAGACAGGAATTCATAAAAGCTTCATATTAAATCGTATAACGCCGCTTCATCCTTAGCGCGATATTCACCAAAGCAATCAACACCGGTACTTCCACCAGCGGCCCAATCACTCCTGCAAAGGCTTGATCAGAGTGAATGCCGAATACCGCAATCGCCACCGCAATCGCCAGTTCAAAGTTATTACCGGATGAGGTAAACGCAATTGACGCGTTGCGGTCATAGGGGATCCCCAGTTTTTTACCCACAAAGAAGCTAATAAAGAACATCAACACAAAGTAAGTTACCAGCGGTACGGCGATACGTAACACGTCAAGCGGCAACGCAATAATCGCCTCCCCTTTTAGGCTAAACATCAACACAATGGTCGCCAACAAAGCGATTAACGTCATCGGGGAAATACGTGGCAAAAAGACGTCTTCGTACCATTGTTCACCTTTTTTAGCGACCAGCACGGTACGTGATAGATAGCCCGCCAAAAAAGGGATACCCAGATAAATCAGCACACTTTGTGCAATTTCGCCCATGGTGACATCCACCACAAAACTTTGTAGACCCAGCATGGGGGGTAAAACGGTGATAAATAGCCATGCCATCATACTGTAAGTCAGGATCTGAAATAAACTATTCAGTGCCACTAGGGCTGCGCCATACTCTTTGTTACCGCCACTGATATCGTTCCACACCAAGACCATGGCGATACAACGGGCAAGACCAATCAATATCACTCCCGCCATGTAGCCTGGCTCATCACGTAAAAACAGCACCGCCAGCGCGAACATAAGAATGGGACCCACCACCCAGTTCATAATAAGCGACAGCGTGATGGCTTTTTTATCGCGCGTGACCGAGCCCAGTAAGCGATAATTCACCTTTGCCAGTGGCGGATACATCATTAAGATCAAGCCAATCGCCAGCGGCACATTGGTGCTACCGACCGATAAGCGCTCACTGAGGGTCGCGACTTCGGGAAAAAGCCACCCCACACTCACCCCAATGGCCATAGCGAGGAAAATCCACACGGTTAAATACCGATCGAGCCATCCCATTCTTTGCGCGGCCGACGGTGCACAGGTTTCAGATTGAGTCATCGCGATATTTCCTTTTTATATCTGACGTTGATTGACACGTGCTGATAGTTCATCGGCACTCTCAACGCGCTCAGAGTAGCGATCAACGAGATAGTCTTTGTTGTCACGAAGTAAGAGCGTAAATTTCATAAGCTCTTCCACCACATCAACAATGCGTTGATAAAAAGGCGATGGCAGCATCCGGCCTTGTTCATCAAACTCTAAATAGGCTTTGGGCACCGATGATTGGTTCGGAATGGTAAACATACGCATCCAGCGGCCGAGAACACGGAGCTGATTAACCGTATTGAATGATTGAGAGCCCCCACATAC